>NZ_JAVJZI010000290.1:0-35713 GCF_040223135.1 Coleofasciculus sp. G3-WIS-01 | reverse complement strand
TTTTACACTCAAATCACTTCTTTAGTCGAATACAGATGTTTAAATTTGAGCGACAGTAGCTTAAAGCTGGAAAGCACCTTAAGGTGTCATGACCCAGGTAGCGTAGTTCATTAAAGAACTGAGACTGGCTATCTCTACAGTTTTGGTATTTGTTGTCCATTACTGTCCACTGTTCGACGGATAGCGTGAATCAATCAAGTCTGACAATTTTGCTTCCCCTGACACCCCACGGGATAAGCTGAATTGTAGGTACTCGATCGCTTGCCAAACCAACTATACCGATTATCACGAACCTGTTCATAGCTGCGATCGCCCAGCCATTTCATTCCAGGCATTGCCCGATACGCTGAGACGAACACCTCTCCCATGGGCAACAGACGCCCAATTTCCTCAGCCGCCTCACTCCCTTGCCACCGACGTTCTGGGGACGCCCCATCGATGAGAATCATGCCCAGTTCACAGTCTTGGGGAGTAATGCCAAAGGTTTGACAGGCGGCTTCATCCTGCATGGGAATGTAGTCAAACTGCTGTCCTTGATCGAGATTTTCCAGAAGCTGCACTAACGTGACACAAAGATTGCAGTTGCCGTCGTAAATAACGTGATATCGCATAAAACAGGTTAATAGCACTAAATCTGAGTCATCTTTACTTACTATAACTATTTTTATCTATTCCTATAGAGGGATAAAAAAAATAAGTAATAATGTTAGCTTGTAATTATTTAACTATTTATTCGATTAAATCTTCTATACTAAAGGAATAGTGTTAAATTCAAGAACTTTGGCTAGAAGAAAGTCTGTCAATCAGCGCAAATATTCTAAATCAAAGGAAATCACGGTATCGTCGTCAAAATAATCCCTAACCTCGTTTTGTTTATGTCTTTTGAGGGATTAAATAGAACTCTTTTATGTTTAATCTGAAAGTAGGGTGTGAGAGTTGAACTCTCAATCACCAAGATGAATAAACAAGGAGACTATTCTATGAATCTGATAAAGATAGACAAGTTTTACCCCAACTATAAAGAACAGATTTTCGGTGGCGATGACATTAAAGGATATGATGTCTACTCTGATCGAGAAGAGAAAATTGGTGAAGTTCAAGATGCTCTTCTTGATGAAACAGGTCGTTTCCGGTATCTAGTCATTGATACAGGGTTCTGGATCTTTGGTAAAAAGGTCTTGTTACCTGTAGGTTATGCTCGGATGGATTATGATCGTCGCCGGGTTTATGTAATCGGTATGACAAAAGCGCAAGCCGAAAGCTTACCTGAATACCATGACAACATGACCATTGACTACGACTACGAAGAACGAGTCAGGAATGTCTACCGACCAATGGCGAACAATCGCTCAACAGCATCAACAGCGGCTCAAGGGAGAACCTACAACCGCGACACCTACAGCTATGATCATGAGCCTCACCTCTACGCCACTACTGACCAGGATCATAAGAATCTAAAGCTGTATGAAGAGAAACTAATTGCTAATAAAAACCGTTACAAGAGCGGTGAAGTTACCGTTGGTAAGCATGTAGAATCTGAAACAGCCCAGGTATCAGTTCCTGTAGAAAAAGAACGGGTCGTAATTGAGCGAAGCACTCCCTCAGAAGCCCGCGAAGTCCAACCAGGTACTGCTGATTTCCACGACGGTGAAGTTGCGCGTGTGGAAGTTCATGAAGAAGCAGCAGATATCAAGAAGAAAGCCTATGTGCGCGAAGAAGTTGGTATCAAGAAAGAAGTTGAGCGTGACACTGTAGATGCCAAAGAAACAGTTCGTCGCGAAGAATTAGAAGTCGATGTAGATGGCAATCCTGTTGTCAAAGGTCGTCGCTAGAGTTCTGGAAAATCTTGAATTTCACCGATTGTAAGTAAGTTGGTGGATACGGGGGTGGGCATTGCTCACCCTACGTTTAACAAGTTTGGCTAGGTTACCATCCATAATTGAGTCGGAGTAGTCAACTATGAGCAAAAAAGAACCTACAAGTAGTTATACAAGTAAAAAAATTAAAAATTTATTAGAGCAATTTAGAGAAAGGTTTACTTTCTTTACTGTCGTGAATCAAAAAGGTGAAGTATTAGGGCGGGTTGAAGATTTCTGGGTTGAAAAAAATCATCGGCTTTATATGGTGATGTCTGCTGGAGAGACAAAAGCTGAATCCCCCTGTTTCCTCCTCAGTCGTCAGCAAATTCAGACAATTGACTCAGAAAATAGAAGAGTGATTGTGGATCTATCACCAGCAGAAATTGAATACTTGCCTGTACATCATCGAAAAGTAAATCCTTCAGGGGACTTACCTGATTCGTCGGTAACAACTACAAGGGCTATGAATGCTGAAAAGGCTATGGATTCGGAAGAAATATTGAATAGTGATCTCGAACAGTCTGATCAGACATCAGATCAGACATCAGAAATAGTCGAAGAAGACATGATTCGCTTACTAGAAGAACAATTAGTCGTCAACCGTACTAAGCACAAAGTCGGCGAAGTAGTCGTTCGCAAAGAAATTGAAACCCGTCTAGTAGAAGTCCCTGTGCGACGGGAAAAATTAATTGTTGAACAAGTCGGCGAAGAACCGAAACAATTGGCAGAAATTGATTTGGGGAAGGGGCAAGTTACAGGTGTTCCCGATACTGTAGAGATGCGTCGCCAGACAGCCACTACCGTTAAAGGTGAATTTGTCTCGCCTAAAGCAGCCAGTGATCTTTTAGCCGCGATCGCGCTGCAAGAGAATCACGGTTGTGTTAATGTGCGTGTAGAGCTAGTAGTGGACAATCCAGAGCGTCAAAAAACCTACCAAAACATGTTTGATCGCTGCCGTGGTAGGAAATAGAAGATCAAAATCGCTCTGATATTCTTCAATAAATAACTTTTTCTTTCCCGCCCCTTTAGTCTTTGTACTCTAAGTGACCGACTAAACCAAAATGGTCAGAGGGGAAAACAGAGGGGGAATCAGGGGAAAGGGGTGTCAATCCCAAGCGTTCAATGGATTGTGGCTGCCAACCTGGGGAATCAGAATGGAGTAAGATGCGGTCAAAGCGTACTTTTTTGTGTTTCTGTTTTTGCTGCAACCTCATTAAATTAATATCAGTATCTTCGGTATAGCCCGGTTCATCACCTCTGAGAACTGCCCACATATCTTGATAGCGACTGTCGATATTACGGTTCTCGTTTTCCCAGGATGAACAAAAATTAAAATCTCCCATGAGTACAGCATGATCGGCGTGTTCTAATAGGGGAAAGATATCAGCAAGCTGTCTGGCGCGGATGGAGGCAAACTTCTTTTTGCTTTCTAAATGAACCGTAGCAATATTAAAACGTTGTCCATTAATCTGCAATTGAGCACAGAGAAATTTGCGGCTCATTTGGCTGATAAGGTTACAGAAAAATAACCGATGGATGGGAAGCTTAGACAGCAAGAGAACGCCATAGGGATTTACGGTTTTGCCTGTGGTGTCGGAAAGATAGTAATTATTTCTGACCCAGTCTTGCTCTAAAATTAGTTTGAGAGAGGTTGGGGTGACCTCTTGCAACGCGATCGCGTCAGCGTCACAGTCTTGGATCAGCTTCAGTATAGCCTCATGGCGTTGTTGGCGATAATAGTCGGAAAACCAAATATTATAAGTTACCATTGTTAGTTTATGGGTTTTAATATCATTAACACCATCGATTGATTTAGTCCAAGCTCGTTTTTCGGGATTGAACGTCTTGGGGTTAAGTTTTTGTATGCTTAGAGGAATCTGAGGCTTAGTCATAAACTGCTTTCTACTCAATTAATTATTAGTCTAAGAGTAAGGATTTCCATTCGTCAATAAACCGTAGTTGCGGCTGATAACGGACTTTAAAAAGCCGTCCTATTTGAAGTATAAATGATAAACGAAGACTACTTTTTTTCCTGTTCTCGCTAGTCTTGGTGTCTTCGGTTACAATGGTTTCCGTGAATCTATAGGAGAATAGTTGCTCAAAACACAACCAGACAAAAACCTGTCTGTGGATAAGGCTTGCTTTATGAAACCCCGAATCATCGTTTGTGGCTTGGGTCGCACTGGCTATCAAATTTTCTCACTATTAAAGCAACAGGGAGCATCTGTTGTCGGAATTAGCGATCGCTTAGTCCCTTGTAACTGTCAGGATCTGATTATCGGCGATTTTCGCTCAGCCGCCACCCTACTCGCCGCTGGGATTCAGGAGGCGCAAACCCTAGTCATCACCTCTAGCGATGATGCCTTGAATCTAGCCATTCTCACCCAAGCCCGAGTCCTCAATCCCCGGATTCGGATAATTAGTCGGCTATTTAACAGCAGCTTAGG
The DNA here is from genome assembly GCF_040223135.1 of Coleofasciculus sp. G3-WIS-01. Lineage (NCBI taxonomy): Bacteria > Bacillati > Cyanobacteriota > Cyanophyceae > Coleofasciculales > Coleofasciculaceae > Coleofasciculus > Coleofasciculus sp. G3-WIS-01. The sequence continues at coordinate 31,407 of NZ_JAVJZI010000290.1, read as the reverse complement.
CGATCGGTTGGATCAGATTCTGCCCAACCATGTCAGCCTCAGTGTCGCCGCATTAGCCGCCCCTGTGTTTGCTTTTGCCGCGATGGGGAATCAAGCGATTGGACAACTGCAATTATTTAATCAAACCTGGCCCATTCATGAAGAATATATCCATGAGTCTCATCCCTGGAACGGGCGGCGGTTGAATGAGTTGTGGGAAGATCGATCGCGGATGTTGATTTACTATCGACCCGTGAAAGGGCAGATAAATTTGGTTTCAGCCGTTGTGCAAAGGCGAACCTTACAACCGGGCGATCGCATAATCGTTGGCACTCAACCCAATATCCGCAGCCGTCGGGGTTCTTGGCTACGCCGACTGTTTAAAGTTCTCACCAACCTGCGACAGTTTCAGCACCACGGTCAACCCATTCTCGCTGGCACTTTCGCCCTACTCCTAACTATTTTTATCGCCACACTCACTTATGTTAGCGTTCAGTTGAATACCTCAATTGTTGACGCCCTTTATTTTTCCGTGGGTATGATTACTGGGGCTGGTGGAAAAGAAGAAGTGGTAGAATTAGCCCCCGACAGCATCAAAATTTTTACTGCCGTGATGATGTTAGTTGGGGCAGGTGTGATTGGGATTTGTTACGCCCTACTCAACGATTTTATTTTAGGCACTCGTTTTAGTCAATTTTTAGATGCAGCCCGTGTTCCCAGTCGCCATCATTATATTGTTTGTGGCTTGGGGGGTATTGGTATCCAGATTATTAATCAACTCCATAGTCATGGCTATGAAGTCGTTGTAATTGAACAAGATGCCAATAATCGATTTCTCGGTGTTGCCCGTTCCTTGGGAGTCCCCGTGATTATTGGTGATGCCAGTTTAGCGACCCACTTAAAAGCTGCCAATATCCATACAGCGGAAGCTTTATTAGCTGTAACCAGTAGCGACATGACTAATGTCGAGATTAGTTTAAGTGCCAAAGCTTTAACGTCAAATTTACCCATCGTTGTGCGAAATCATGACCCCCAATTTGCCCGAGGAGTGCAGCAAGTTTTTAACTTTGAGGTGGTACTCAGTCCCACAGAATTAGCCACACCTGCCTTTGCCGCCGCCGCTTTAGGTGGGCGTATTTTAGGGAATGGCATGACCGGAGATACCCTTTGGGTAGCCTTGGCAACAACAATTACTCTGAAGCATCCGTTCTGTGGACGCCGGGTGAAAGATTTAACCCTAGATATTGAGTTTGTTCCCCTCTATATTGAAACCAAAAATCAAAAGCTTCACGGTCGAGATTTATTGGACACAGCATTAGCGGCAGGTGATGTTTTATACTTAACCATGCCAGCGTCACAATTAGAACAGTTGTGGCGAGTCACACCCTCTCAGTTGTTGGCGAGTTGAATCTGGGGAAGCTGTAGGGGCTCTTTTCACGACTATCTTTTCTGTTGCACAAGGGATGTGACTCGCGCCCGCCCCTGACTGATTACTTACTCAATCTCATACACCCATTTAGGAGTGCCACACCACTCGGCAAGCCCCATGGCGTCAGCGCACTAATGCTTTAGATAGAGAGATAAATAAATCAAAATCCTATTTTAGGAAGAGGAACATTCTCTCTTAGTTTTTTATTATTGGTAATAACGTCGAAATTAAGAATGCAATTATGCCAGAAAAAGACATAACATCCCACGGTAAACAAACGACAACCGCCGCCGGAGCTAGAACAACCGGTATGGAGTCTACAGATCCCAAAGCTGATGAGCAAGAGTCCAAGAAAGATCCAGCAACCACTGCGGAAGCCGAAGGTGGAAATAAACATGTAGCTGGTGATCCTAATCAAGGGACTGAATCTCGCTAATATTCTTGCCGATTGGCTAGATTTTGAGACAGCCTAACTTAAATCAAAGTGGTAGAGACGTAGATGGCTACGTCTCTATAATTATTAAGCCTCTTAAGCACCCTACTGGCGTGGCAAACCTAATTTAGTGGATTGGAATTGTAGGGGCGCACCGACGTAATTGGTGTCAACTTAAGGCTGAAACCCTTACTTAGGGTCTGCTGAATAAGTATTGTGGTGGGGGTAGGAAGCAGGGGGAGACCAGAGGATGCGGGAGCTTTTTTGCACGGGGGGAACCAGAAATTAGAGTCTGCTGAATAAGTCTTGTGGATGGGTAGGGAGCAGGGGGAGCAGGGGGAGCAATGATACATTTTCTCTGATAGCGGTGCAAGGGTATGAAAGGATTTCACTATATTTCCTTGAAGATGCTCCAATGTCCATGCTACTCAAAGCCTTGATAGATAAGGGTTTTGCCGTTGTGCAGCAAGCCCAAATTAATCAAAGTCCCCCTTTTGAAGGGGGATTTAGGGGGATCTAAACTTTGAGCGCTAGTCATAAAAGTCTTAAGTTGACACGAATGACCGACGTGCGCCCCAAAAAACCGTAAAATCTATTCCCCAATTTTAGCCGTGCCACAGGGGTGCATGTCAACGCAAGTAGGTTGGGTTGAGGAACGAAACCCAACTTATCCGGTTAGCTGGAATATTGCGTGCTTTCCTTGACATGCTCCCTGTCACGCAACTAAGGAACTGGACAATCACCTAGGGGCTCAACAGGTAGTTGTGGTATCAAAATGATGCCATTATTTGCTGTTGTATTGGCTTTGAATGTACTCTCAGGATCGGTGTAATTAAGTACAAAGCCATTCTCGCTGGTATTATTACTCAAATCTAAACAGATAGTCGATTCAGGATCAGGATCACTCAGGGAGCCGGTTTGTACTAAAAAACCATTGGGATTGCCAAAATTACCAGGATTTCCTGTAAATATATTAAATCTGACACTTGCAAAAATTTCGGACTGATCCTCCGCTAATATAAGCACACCAAAACGAGCATTATCCATTACTGTATTTCTTTCTAGTAGTAACTGGAGCGTTGAGTTATTGAGTGTATCTATAAATATGCCATCGGGTTGGGGAAAAGTGAAGTCAATGCCCTGAAAGCCATTCCTGTAAACTTGATTATCAGTGATTGTCAGTCTCGATGTAGCAAATTCTTGAATGCTAACACCGATACCATGATGACCATTATTCAATATCTCATTGTTGTCAATTGTGACTCCTAACTGGGATTCTCCTAACATCAAGCCAGCAATCCCGATAGTTTCATTATCAGAAATCAGGTTATTTTGGATAAGGATTTCTCCTTCAGCAGTTGCAGTAGATTGTACAGTTATTCCCCACCTCTGATTTCTAGCCACGGTATTTTCAGCAACTGTTGCCATTCCACGGGAATCATCTAGTAATGTGATGATTATCCCATCCAACTGATTGTTCAAAAGAGTATTATTTGTAATATTAACTGTTCCCTGGGAATTATCCCTTAGAAATACATTAATACCATTAAACTGATTTTCGGACAGCGTATTATTTACAATCGTAACTGTTTCATCGGAATCGCCAAATAATCCAATGGCAATTCCATCTAATTGATTTTCTATAATATTATTGTTTTTCATGGTGACTATTCCAGCAAAATTATCTTCTAATGCTATAACAATTCCCTGAAATTGGTTGTCTGAAATTTCATTGTCGATAATTAGTAAACTTGAATTAGAATTGCTGGATAGCTCAGCGACAAGTCCGGCGCTGTCATTGTTTTGAATTATATTATCATTAATGTTAAAGTTAACGTTGACAGCATTAGCTAATCTAAAGCCAATGCCGTTAAATTGATTACCCGCCAGTATATTTTCAGAAAGTGTTATTGTACTGTCCTCAGTATTAAACAGAACAAGACTCATGCCATCGCCTGTTGTATTTAAAATCTGATTTCTGACCAGGTTTAGGTCAACCGAACCCGCCGTGTTAAGGATAAAAAATCCACTATTTTCAAAACCACCTGTCCTATCAATACTATTATCGGTAACGGTGACATTTCCCGTCGTCTCAAATAGTACGATACCATCTTGAGTGGAATTCGCGATCGCGTTCTCCCGAATCGTTACTGTATCAATCTCTCTCGCCTCAATTCCAAACGTACCCGCATTGGGAATAAAAAACCCAGATAGGGTAGTTTGATTCCCCATTGTTACCGAAGCAGCAGCACCTGGAGAAATCGTGGGGAGTACCCCCGCACCCGATAGGGGTAATTGCACCATCCCTGCTTCTACAGTATCCAGTTGCTGAATGGGACCAGTGGATAACACCTGTACTCGATCAGGAATAGTAAACGGCGGAATTCCTGGATTCGTTCCGGGTTGTACATAAACAATATCATTGCCATCGGACATCGTTTGAGTTAACCCGTTCTCAACCGTACCAAACGGATTTTCAAACGTACCATCTCCCCCCATTTCGCCTAAACTAACATGCTGAAATACATAAGGTTCATCGGTTTCCGGATTCGTCGCTGGTACATCTTGGAAATCATCTTGATGATCAATCACAATCGCATTTGTTCGCTGCACCGATTCAGCCAATCGTGCCACAAATTGATCATCTTCATCCCTTAACCCTTGAGGACGACGTCCGGGGAATGTTGCACCCACTGTAAAAACTAAATTTGTGCCAAATAAATCATCATTTTGCAACGACAAACCCAGATTAAAATTATCTGAGGGACGCGCTTCCAATCTCACCCGCCATCCCCATATTTCTGAACTCCCTTGGGCATCATACCAATACAATCCCCCATAGCCGCGCAGATCACCATCCGTACCAATTTGAGCAACTTTTGCCCCAACTTCTGCATCAAAACCCGCCATAGCGGCTTCTTTATCTTGCCCCTGTTCTAAAATCAAGAAGTTACGGCGAAAGAAACCATCTCGAACCCCAACATCACCGACTCCCTGGCGCCTATCTCCAATAGGGAAATACCCATTCACCCGAAAATCCCAAACATTGCCTAAACTTTCTATACCCAACCCTACTTGGTTAAACGTATTATGCCCCGTATGGCGGTTATCATAACTCATATAACCGCCCCAAATGCGATGGGAATTGGCATTATAGGTACGATATCCCAGGGTTAGATTACCCCCCAAATTGGCATCATCATTATCCAGGAATAATCGCCCTTCCAGAAACGTCAGATTCTCACCCGGACTTTGCAAAAGGGGGACAAATCCCTCTAGGCGGGTAAATCCATCAAATCCACCGCCGGAACTCGTATGTCCAATTCCCAAGCGGGGTGTAAATTTTAAGGGAGTCGCCGTTTCTGATACCTCTGTCTGAGCTAGAATGGGTGGGCTAGAGATAGAAAATAGAAGTACACTGATTAATCCCAGTTTTGTATTCTTCATAAGTTTGAAGGCAGAATCAAGGAGAGACGTTCCAGTAAATGTCTGTAAAAGGGACAGAGAACAGAAGAACAAAAAATATTTTATCTGCCCCTATTTTAGATCATATCTGTCTCATACCAAATCCGCCTTTATTACCCCCTGCAAGAGGAGGCGATTGAAATCGCTGCTACACCAGTCCTTTCGTCCGCCTGCGCGGACTGGGTTACAACGGGGGTAGCTAACCCGGATTTGGTATCAACCGTGATCATATCGTCATTCCCGGTTATTTATCCCACCCTCTAAACTCTTCGCCCCAACAATAAAACTCCCTCTGCGTTCCTCTGCGTTAACCTCTGCGTTCCTCTGCGTTAAAAAAACACAATTCCGATGCTAAATGAGGCAAAATCGTGGCAATCCGATCTGCCTCAATTTGCACATCTACGTCACTTCAACGCCCTAATTTATCGGACAATTAAGGCGATGACTTATCCATCACCACTTGTGAGTGGATCGAAACTGAGTACAATTATTGGCATGTCTATCATTACTGCCATGAATCAACCGTTACGGACATTAGGTGTAGCCCCCAATGCTTGGGGAGTGAATGATGCGATCGCGGATTTGACTCGCCCCTCCCTAACCCCTCACCCCATTACCCTCACCACCGAAACCAAAAGCCTGCGCCTGGATTTAGTCAAATCTGCCATCCTTGTCATCGACATGCAAAATGACTTCTGTCATCCCGATGGCTGGTTAGCCCATATTGGCGTAGACATAACCCCCGCCCGAACCCCAATTGAACCCCTGACAACCTTGCTTCCCCAGCTACGAGATATTAATGTCCCTGTAATTTGGGTGAACTGGGGAAACCGTCCCGACTTACTCAATATTAGTGCTGGATTGCGCCATGTTTACAACCCCACAGGCGCAGGAATTGGACTCGGCGATCCTCTGCCCAAAAATGGGGCAAAAGTGTTAATAAAAGATAGTTGGGCAGCAGCAATTGTGGATGAATTAAACCACGAACCCGAAGATATTTACATTGATAAATATCGTATGAGTGGCTTCTGGGACACTCCCTTAGACAGCATTTTACGCAATATGGGCAAAACTACACTTTTCTTTGCTGGTGTCAATATTGACCAATGTGTCATGGCAACATTACAGGATGCCAACTTTCTAGGGTATGATTGTGTTCTGCTCAAAGATTGTGCAGCAACAACGTCTCCTGATTACTGCTTTAAAGCCACTATTTACAATGTCAATCAATGTTTTGGCTTTACCAGCGATTCCCAATTACTTCTGAAAGCCTTAAAAGCTTAATAAAAAGGCGGAGGGGCAGAGGAGACAAGGAAAATGGGGAGAGTTAGTAGCTATCAAAGATTTGCATCAAAAACGAATGACCAATGACCAATGACGAATGACCAATTTTAGGAGAAAATTCCCATGGAATCTCGTTGCATGATTCCCGTCATTAAATCCCCCAAGGACTACCAATCCTATCGCATCAGTCCCCAAGATAGTAACCGTTTAGCCATTATCTTCGACCCCGCGATCGCGGATGCATCATTGACCGTTTGTGTGGAGATCTTTGAGGAAGGTGGAAAAACTCCCCCCAATCGCCATCAAATTGCTGTAGAAATGTTTTTTATCCTCAAAGGGGAAGGAATTGCCCGTTGTGATGGCAAAAATGTGCCATTTCGGGCAGGAGATAGTTTATTAGTCCCACCAACGGGTATTCATGAAATTATAAATACAGGTTGTGGTCGTTTATATGCATTATGCTTCATGGTTCCCAATGAGGATTTTGTCGAACTTATTCGCAGCGGTACACCCGTAGATTTGGATGAGGAAGATTTTCGAGTCTTGGGACGTACTGATGCTGTGGTTTCGTGTTAGGACACAGGGAATAGGGTAGGGTGGTAGAGATATAGTATACTACGTCTGGAACAGTCAGGGCGGGTTTTGCACAAATGTTATTATCAATAGCCAAAAGAAAGTCTCTAAACCCGCCCCTACAGACGCGCCATGGCGCGTCTCTACACACACTTTCCCTTTTTTCCAATCCCTAATCCCTTGTTGCGCGATCGCGTGATGAATTCCATCAGGATAAATCTTGGCAACCTCAGGTTTTTGTTTTTCCACTTGATACTCATTCCAGACGGTAACGCGAGGATTGGCTGTCATATTAATATCATCAGTAAACTATTCTTTTTTTTATTATGCCAATAACAAATGACAAATGACAAATGACAAATGACAAATGACAAAAATTCATAAACAAACAGCATCCATGTTAACCCGCGATGGAATTCATCTAGATGCTGATATTTACTATCCTGATACCGATATAGACTTACCTGTACTCCTGATGCGACAACCTTACGGAAGGGCGATCGCGTCTACTGTAGTCTATGCCCATCCCTCTTGGTATGCCGCCCAGGGGTATATTGTGGTGATTCAGGATGTGCGGGGACGGGGGACCTCAGGGGGAGAGTTTCACCTATTTGTCCATGAGGTTGCTGATGGAATTGATACCCTTAACTGGGTATCACAGTTACCGGGTAGCAATGGACAGGTGGGTATGTATGGCTTTTCCTATCAGGGGATGACTCAACTTTATGCCGCATCGGCACATCTGCCCGGATTAAAAACTATTTGTCCGGCAATGATGGCGTATGATTTATATGCAGATTGTGCCTATGAAAATGGGGCATTTTGTTTACACATCAATTTGGGATGGGCGGTACAGTTAGCCGCAGAAACTGCCCGATTGAAAAATGATGCTATTGCCTATCAAATTCTCTATGCGGCATCTAGAAATTTGCCCTTTTATGACCTATCTCCCCGATTTACCGAGAGTTTAAATAAGTATGCGCCGAATTCCTTTTATGCTGAATGGCGAAACCATCCTGAACCCGGAGACTATTGGCAAAAACTCTCACCGAAACTAGACGGTGTGGACTTGCCGATGCTGCATATTGGTGGCTGGTTTGATCCGTATCTTCGGGGTAATCTGCGCCTCTATAAACAAATGGTAAGCCAGAGTAATTTTCCCCAGCATCTGATCATTGGACCTTGGGCGCACCTGCCTTGGGGACGGAAAGTGGGGGCAAGAGATTATGGGGCAAATGCGCTAAGTTTTGTGGATACGTTACAAGTCCGTTGGTTTGACCAGTTTCTCAAGGGAATTGATACCGGATTGTTGAATAAACCGCCTGTCTATTTATTTGAAATGGGCAGTAATCAATGGCGTTATTTTGATACGTGGTTACAAAATAATCAGAAATCCTATTGTCTTGCCAGTACAGGTTTAGCCACTGTGCGAGACGATTCAGGGACTCTCATCCCCCAATTGGAATCTCTTGACGAATTGCCCCTTCTCTCTGCTGTAACTGATGTATTCGTTCATGATCCGTGGCGTCCCGTTCCGGCGTTGGGAGGTCATGCAGCAATTCCGGCGGGCTCGTTTGATCGTTGTGCTATTGATAGTCGTACCGATGTTTTAACCTATACTTCAGCGCCGTTTACTGAAGATTTACATCTAATGGGGGATGTAGCAGTAGAGGTTTTCTGCTATGCAGATAAACCGACTTTTGATCTCTGTGTCGTGTTATCTGAAGTGCTTCCGAATGGGATCGTTTATAATTTCACTCAGGGGTATGCGACTGTGAGTCTGGGTCAAGAGATAACACCTGTTAGAATCGAACTTCAGCCGACTTGTATGAAGATTGCCAAAGGTAATGCATTACGTCTAAGTCTAAGCGCCGCTTGTTTTCCCGCCTATCCAGTGAATCCGGGAACAGGTATACACCCAGGGGAAATTCCCATGATGGATGCTCAGATCATTACAGTCTCAGTGAATTGTGGTGGAAACTTGACATCGAAAGTTTTATTGCCATTAGCTTAAATTTACTTTAATAGAATTTAGCTGGATTGATTTGACAAAGAAAGGGCTGAAATAACCGAGCAGAAAGGCTTTTAATATCCAACATCTAAAACTGGATTCACGGCTTCCCTCTTTTAAGCTTGAGAGATCATAAACAATCCAAAAATCACGACTAATATTATACCGCATTAAATCAAAAGCGTGAGCAATAGTCTGGGATAAGGGTAGGCTCAAAATCGGATGGTAAAGATTATTGGGGACTATGTACAATGAGAAAAGTTATCGATTTTTTTACTTTTTTGGTTTACTCTAATATCTATCAGACGAGAACCGTTAAAAAGTCAAAACCCTGGTATCAAAGCCGCACTCCTGTCGTTCTTGCGCTAATAGTCCTGATGAATTTCCGATAAGGTCTGGAATCACATCAGTAGCCCCAGAGCGAAGGACTGAATTTATAATCGACAACGAGCATCCAACCTTATCGTGGCGAATTAACTGCTGACGACGAAAAGCGCTCGCCAAGCTCCGTAGCTAGCGTTCAATGTCTAGCAGGGATGTGATACAAGGAAACTAGACACCTGTTAAGAAGCATCGAGAAATTTCCCGGCTTCCCTATACTATCTCCAATTTGTTGAGAATCCTAGTCAACTGCTGATAGATGATGAAAATACCTCCTCCCAGGAGGTGTCAATTGATCCACCACTCCCACAATCTAAACCCAGTCCCGAATTTTGACGTTTGACCCATGATGAACAAGCCACCCTTTTTTAAAATGCTCGCCAGAGACAGTAATCAGCAACTATCGGCACAGTTCCACAAATCTTGGCGTCCTCGTCATTTTCTGGTCTGGGTGGTAGTGGGTGTAACAACGGTGGCGATTGGTGCAGTAGCGACAGTCAGCTATTTGGGAGTGCGCCAGCTCATCTTGGAAAACATCAAGCAAAACGCGCTCAATTCCGTGCAAGCAGAAGCCAGTCAAATCGACCGATGGCTAGCCACCCTGAAGGCTGAAATCAGAACTATTGCCAATACCCCCACGGTACGTTCGATGGACTGGTCGCAGATTAAACCGTACTTGCAGATGGAAGTAACCCAAAGTCGGAATTTTACAGCATTTGCCATAACCGATGCCGATGGGAATTTTCAAACGACTGATAACGGTCAAGGGAATGTTAAAGATCGTAAACACTTCCAAAAAGCGATAGATGGACAAGTTAACGTCTCAGATCCCCTGCTTAGTCGGACAACCCAATTACCGGTGATTATCGTTGCTGCACCCATCAAAGCCATGCCACCTCAGCCGCCTCGACCGATTGGCGTAGTAACGGGCGCTATCGATATTGACCGGGTGGCTGAAGTTGTAGAAAGCATCTCCTATGGCAAGAAAAGCTATGCCTTTGCCTTAAACTCTCAGGGAGTGCCTATTGTCCATCCAGACCAAGAGACAATCGGAACACTCGACCAGCCAACTCCCAGTTTTATAGAATCCCCAGAACCTAATCTAGCCGCGATCGCTCGCCAGATGGTAGACAGAAAGCAAGAAATTCAAATGGCAAACCTGGCGGGGGAATCCGTCTATGTGGCTTATGTTCCGCTTCAAGAGGCTGATTGGTCAATTGCCTTAGTCATGAACGATGAAGAAATAGAGGGCGCTCTGTGGTCACTAAATTTGCTGGCGATTGTCTTAGTCACCCTATTAGTCGTTGCCATTTTTTTCGTCAGACGACAGGTGAAACTCTTTGAGGAAACGCGAGCTAAAGCAGCCAAAGAAGCGCTGCTTAACCGCTTAACCAATCGCATCCATTCGTCCCTCGACTTAGACCAAACCTTACCCGCCACTCTAGAAGAACTGACGGCGCTGCTCGGTTTAGAGCGAGTTATTTTGGGTTGGTTGCTAGACGAACAGACGTTGACGATTGCCTACGAATATACCCAGGGCAGTTTGTCTGGCAATGGCAGACAGCTAACCATGAATCCTCCAGGTAAGTTGGGGACTCAATTACGACAGGGTGAGACGGTAGAATTAACCCTTTCCACCACTAGCAATGAATCCGATGATTCTGATGTAGGCACACAAGAGGAGAATCATCTCTCCACCCATCCTCCTATCCCTGTGACTTCCCCTCAAACCTATACCCTGCAAAACGGTCACTATTTAGTCGTTCCCATCCATCCTCAAACCGGTGCAAGAGGTTATTTAATCTGTATCCACCCCACAGCTTGGTCTTTGAGTTCCAGCGACATCGAACTATTAGAAGCGATTTCTAAACAAATTGCCAGTGCTTGCACCCAGTCTCATCTGTACGCTAAAACCCAAGACCAAATCCAACTCCTAGACAGCACCTTAAACTCATTAGACCGAGAGCGCCGACAACTGCAACAAGTTATTGCCAGTGCGCCCATGGCAATGGCAATGTTTGACACAGAAATGCGCTATATGGCTCATTCCCAAAAGTGGCTCATGGTGCAAGGGATTGAGGGACAATCCATCATTGGTTGCAGCCACTACGAAGTGATCCCAGACATACCGGAACAGTGGAAACAGATTTATCAACGGGCGCTTAAAGGACAAGTCATTACTAACCCAGAAGATATCTGGGAACGTAGCGATGGTTCTATCGTTTATATGCGCTGGGCAATTAACCCCTGGTATACTCCTGATGGTCAGGTTGGTGGGATTGTCATTGCCGCTGACCCAATTAACGAGTTAGTCGAAGCCAGAGAAGCGGCACTGGAAGCGGCACGGTTTAAGTCAAAGTTTCTGGCAAACATGAGTCATGAAATTCGTACCCCCATGAATGGCGTCTTGGGTATGGTGGGACTCCTATTACAGACTCAACTCACGCCGCGACAGCGAGACTATGCCCAAACCATTCGCCGTAGTGCTGACCATTTACTGACAATCATCAACGATATCCTGGATTTCTCCAAACTAGAAGCTGGAGAAATGGAACTCGAAACCATTGAGTTTGACTTGGATGGCTGTATCGAATCGGTTATTGATGTGCTAGCCACTCAAGCCGAAGCGAAAAACCTAGAACTGGCAACCTTAGTTGACCGTCAAGTCCCCCGAAAACTCAAAGGTGATCCGGCTAGACTACGACAGGTTTTGTTAAATCTGACCAACAATGCCCTCAAATTTACACCCCAAGGGGAAGTGGTTATCCATGTCACTTTAGAAATTGCTACCTCCAAAAATGCCACGCTCCACTTTGAGGTGTCGGATACGGGAGTCGGCATTTCCCCTGAAGGGCAAGAAAAACTATTCCAATCCTTTTCCCAAGTCGATAGCTCCACCACCCGTCAATATGGTGGGACAGGCTTAGGACTAGCTATCTGCAAACAGTTGGTAGACTTGATGGGCGGCGAAATTGGTGTGAAAAGTAAGCTGGGCAAGGGTTCCACGTTCTGGTTTACGGCAAAATTTGATAAACAAGCACTCTCGGAACCCCCCAGCACTCCCTTTGCCCTCACTCATCTGAAACTGTTAGTCGTTTCCGAAAGTCGCACCACCCGCCAATCTGTGCGTTACTTAGTTAATACCTGGGGAATGGGGATTGATGAAGCCAACACAGCCGAACTGTCTCTAGATGCCCTGCGCCAAGCCGCTGCAGTTAACCAGCCTTATGATGTTGTGATCTGTGATTGGCAGCTTCCCCAAGTCGAGGATGGGTCGCTCATTCAAACCATTCGTTCTGACCCAGGGTTGAGCCAAACGAAAGCCGTCGTTATGACCCCGATGAATCAACGGGATCAAGTCGAAGAATTATTGTCTGTGGGAGCGGCTAGTTATTTGCTCAAGCCGGTGAGAGCCTCACGGCTATTTGATAGTTTAATGGCGGCTGTAGCGCCCGAAATGATGAAAGAACAGCAGGAGGAAGAATTAGCCCAAAATACAGCGACTGGAGACTTAACTCACAGACGACCTGCGACTCCTGTGAATATCCTCTTAGCTGAAGATCACCCCATCAATCAACAAGTTATTATCAATCAGTTACAAATTTTGGGTTATGATGCCGACTGTGCTGCCAACGGTCAAATCGTCCTGGAATTAGTCGAGGAAAAATCCTACGATATCATTCTCATGGACTGTCAGATGCCTGTTATGGATGGCTACGCTGCTACAACCAAATTGATTGAGCGCTACGGTCGTCATCATCCAGTTATTATTGCTCTAACTGCTCATGCGTTTCCCGAAGACCGAGAACGATGCTCGGCAGTCGGTATGGATGATTATATTAGTAAACCCGTCGATGAGCAACTGTTGAGCGAAAGGTTAGAGTATTGGGCAACTCAGATTAATAAAAATCGTGACGGACAGGGAGATCAGCAGATGGAGAAACACACAGACACAGAAGACAAGGGAAATGGGGAGTTAACTCAAAACTATGTCATCGAGGATCGCGAAGGATTACTCAGCGCCAGTTCTGAACAAATGTTATCGTCAACAGCGAAACGAAATGGGCTAAACTCTTCCCTACTTGCCTCAAACTCAACACTTCCCCAATCCCCAATTAACTGGGAACACCTCGATCGTGTCACCCTCGGTAAAAAATCGGCTCAAGAACGACTATTGCACGCTTTTATCGAACATGCTGAAGCGGATCTAAAGGATATCCAAACCGGAGTTACCGCCGAAGATTATGAACAAATCTATGCAAAAGCCCATCGGTTGAGAGGATCGAGTGCCAATTTAGGTATGGATGCGATCGCACAATTAGCCGCCCAAGTCGAAAACCTTGGACGTGCGGGTTCTCTAGCCGCTATCAAAGAAAATGTTGGCGAGTTAGAACGACAACTGGCTGCGGTTTGCGAATATATCCGCAATATCGATAAATTATGAATTACCTATTCCCTGTTCCCTGTTAAGAGTTCCCTAAAACATGACAAATGACAAATGATGAATGACAAATAACCATGGCAAAAATCCTCGCCGTTGATGATGATATAACGGTACAAATCATTCTCCAAGAGTTGTTAGAAAGTGAAGGTCATGAAGTGCTGCTGGCGGAAGATGGAGAAGCTGCACTCCTAAAAACCAAAAAACTTCAACCTGACTTAATCATCTGTGATTGGATGATGCCCAAACTCGATGGTATAGAAGTTTGTCGTCGAATCAAGGCAGATCCCCAACTAGCAACCATCTTTCTGATTCTACTTACCATACGCGAACAAGTCGCCGATCGCGTCCAAGGTTTAGATTCGGGGGCGGATGATTTTCTCTCCAAACCCATTGAACCTAGTGAATTGCAAGCCCGGGTTCGTTCGGGACTGCGGCTGAGTCAATTAAACAAACAATTCTCACAAGCCCTCCATGAACTCAAGCAAACTCAATCTCAATTAGTTCAGAGTGAAAAAATGTCCAGTTTGGGTCGGATGGTGGCTGGAATTGCTCATGAAATTAATAACCCAGTCACATTTATTCATGGCAACTTATCCCACATTGAATATTATACCCAAGACTTGTTGGAGCTAGTGGAATTTTATCAACAGGAGTATCCAAATCCTAGCCCTCGTCTGCAAAACAAAATAACCGATGTGAATCTTGACTTTTTGAGCCAAGACTTTCCCAAAATATTGGCTTCGATGAAAATTGGCACTGAACGCCTGCGAGAACTGGTGCTATCGTTGCGAAAGTTTTCCCGAATCGATGAAGCTGAACGCAAATCGGTCGATATTCATGAAGGAATAGAAAGCGCTCTTTTTCTGGTACAACATCGGTTATTAAACTCAGCCGGACAGCCGTGGATTCAAATCATCAAAGAATACGGCAATCTGCCCCTGTTTGAATGCTATCCAGGACAACTTAATCAAGTTTTTATTCACATTATTAATAATGCTATTGAGGCATTAGAAAGGAATAAAGAAAAAGCTAAAGTTAACGGTTATTCATCTAAAAATATCGCCACCATTAAAATTAAAACAACTCTTCAAGATAACTATCAAGTCATTATTCACATTATCGATAATGGAGTGGGTATAACGGAAGTTGTAAAACCTCGAATATTTGATCCATTTTTTACCACAAAACCTGTCGGTAAAGGCAGAGGATTAGGACTATCCATTGCTCACCAAATTGTAGTGAATCAACATGGCGGTGAGTTGGACTGTGTTTCTCAACCGAATGTCGGAACTCAGATGACGATTAAACTTCCTTTTCAAAAATGTTTATTAACTTAATTTGAATGGCACTGACTTAACTTGGGTTTGTATTATGCGCGAAGCATACCATCAGCGATCGCATCTATGATTACAAATTTTAACATTTTTCCAACTCTATATATTCTAGTTATTAGGTGATCAGGGAGTAAAGTCAGAAAAGTCAGACCAATTTTCGCTCATCAATCTGACTTTTCTGACCTTTTGCTGTCGTAAAACATCTGACCTTTCTGACCTTTTCATCGGGACAAAATAATGATAATTGTAGAGTTATAGCTGATTAATATAAGCTGTGAAAGATAGGGTTAGTATTCAGACGACAACATCAGGGACTCTATTAATCCTTGTCTGGATACGGAAAGGGTAACTATTACACCATCACTTCCAATTTATTACGTTGTATTATAGCAAGCGCCATAGCGGTTAGGACACATCATTTATGTAGAGACGCGCCATTATGTAGAGACGCGCCATGGCGCGTCTCTACAATGGTGACGAAAGTCCTAATCGATGTGTCTACTGCTATAATACCCAATCCGGATTAAGTATTCGGATAGAAATTTTAGGTGCTGTGTGAACGGGTTTGAACACAGATCAGATTTACTTTGGGTAACGGTAGCGTTTTTTCTGTCCCTATTGATTGAGGCAGAGCAAATAAATAAAGGTAGAAACTTTGCCTACATCTCTACTTTGATTCTGCCTCGCTGGGCTACTTGCTCATGAAAATTGCCGTCTGTTTATCAGGAAAATAAAAGATGTTTAAGGATACTCTTGAAATTTGCGAAACTGAAAAAATTAATGAGTTAAACGAGTTTATTTCTAATACTCTAGATGTAAGAGAATGGAAAAGAGCCGAAGTAGTCAGACTTAAATTATTAGGAGTTCCTTATAAAGAGATAACCAATAGATTAGGGGTATCTACAAGTTTTATTGCCAAGTTACAAAGAAGATATGCGGAAAGAGGAATAGAAGGAATTAAACTGGCATATAAGGGATCGAAAAGTTACTTAACCGCTACAGAAA
Organism: Coleofasciculus sp. G3-WIS-01; assembly: GCF_040223135.1. Classification (NCBI taxonomy): domain Bacteria; kingdom Bacillati; phylum Cyanobacteriota; class Cyanophyceae; order Coleofasciculales; family Coleofasciculaceae; genus Coleofasciculus; species Coleofasciculus sp. G3-WIS-01. Next base: position 15,069 of record NZ_JAVJZI010000290.1, on the reverse strand, counting down.
AAGCAGAAATTACCCATTGGCTAAATTGCCCAGAACACCGAAATATATCAGACTTAAAAAGGCATTTAAGAGACAACTACGACGTCGTGTTCAAATCTAAAGAAAGTTATTATCGCCTTTTGAGAGAAAGTCAATTAGGTCGGCGAATCAGGAATAAACCGACTCTCCCGTACTTAGGGTGATAATAAAATATTATAAATTAAGCCAAAGTCCCACGGTGTAATGCTTGTAGGTTGGGTTCAAAGGAAACCCAACCTACAAGCTATTAAGCTAGGTTTTCTTCAAATCAAGCCAATCGCCACACAGATAAGGAAAATTTATCACCTTATGTACGGGAGAACCCTTTACTTATTTCCACCGACTGTTTTAATCTGATTAATGCATCAAAAAATAGTTTCGATAGAGTTCACAGGTGGGACTTGCCATCATTCCTTGCAGTTGTACTAAACCCAATCCTTCTAAACGATGAGCCGTTTGAGTATCTAGGAAAATCGGCTCTGAACTCGATAAAACTTGATAAAAGGCTTGCTCTAACCCTGCATCCTGTGCCAACATAATCCACAGTTGATCCAAATATTCCCCGTAGATGCCTTTAGGTGTGGGGGCTTCTGCTAAGAGTTGTTCTAGTGATAAATAGCCTAAGCTTAACCAGTAAAACGCCAATTGGAGTAGGTAAGGATGACCGCCCACCAAATCCAGTAAAGGCTCTAGAATAGAAGTTGTTTCTATCCCCACTTGCTCAAGTTTATAACGCTGCCTTAATTCGCTAATTTGAGGGCGGGTGAAGGGGGATAAGTTGACAGGAAGTCCGACATTAAAGGGAGATTGGTGGGTCTGAATGGATAAACTTAATTCGGTGGAATAGGCAAGGATTAACCGTAACTTTTGCCAATTTCCTGGGGTGCGGGCTTGTTCATACCAATGACGCAACATTAAGAAAAAATGACTGGCTAAATCGGGATAGTCAAATAGGGTATGCACCTTGTCAAAGGCAATGACCACAGGCGTGTCAACCGCATTGAGGCAATACTCTTGCATATAAACCGTGCAACTCATTTTACTCCCGGCTCCCTCGAACCAATAGTCGTCGAATTTGGGAGCTAAATTCAACTGTTGGCTAATCACCCAACAAATCCATTGCAAAAATTGATCCAAATCCTTGAACATGGCTGGCTCTGCCTGTTGCACATTGACTAAAACCGTTTGCATTTCATGCTGATGAGCAATGCCGAACAGACGATAAATTAAAGAGGTTTTGCCCATCCGTTGCGGCGCTTTCAGGCGTATTAGGCTCCCGGCTTGATGAAGGGTGTTAATGGCTAAGGTTTCTATGGGGAGACGCTCAATATAGAAGGGTGACTTAAAGGGAAGAGGACGACCGGGAAAGTCGAGTTCGGCTAATCGGGTCTTCCGTTGAGTTTTTTTGTTGAAATTTCGGCTTTCTTCTTGGGGGAAATCCCTTAACATAAACGCCAAATTTCGCTTGTTTATTTCACGGTTTAATTCGTGAGAGAGAGCCAGCCAAAGCTGAGAACCAATATCTTTAATATAACCCGAATCATACCCCGTTTCTTTAGCGATTTCTCGATACAATTTTCCAGACAATGCCCTATCTAACACAATTTCCTCAACCGGGCTGAGTTTTCTAGGGGCAAGGATTGTTTTAACCCATTCAAGTGTTTCTTTTTGGCTATTCATTTTTAAGTAGAGAGGTCAAAATTACAGAAAAAATGGTTAATTTAAAATCCTAAAATTCACGACGATATTACCATATCCGGTAGTCCTGCCAAGAGTAGCGATCATTGACAAACTCGACTAAATACCCATACTAAACCGCTGATTTTATGGACTTGTTAAAATCAAAATATGATTTTTAAATCATACAGCTTTATTACTGTATAGCAGGTTAGTAAGCTCAGGCAAGTCGGGAATTTTCTCGCCCATACATCTTTCCCACCTTGCAGAATGCTCAAATAAGCCTGATTCTGCACCTCCAAGGTAATACAATGTAATACGCAAGAAAAAAAAGTGTTTCCTGAACCTAAGTACAACGATTGACTGGCTTGAAGGCGGGATAAAATCAAATATTACAGCATATAATTTTTCCATGCTTAATCTTAAAGATGCCCTGTTTGCCTTCATCTTGGTTGCACTCCTGATTCTAGTCGGGCGGTTGATCCACCAAAAAGTCCACTGGATACAGAAACTCTACATTCCCGAATCCATTGTCGCCGGTGTGGTGGCGCTGTTGTTGGGACCTCAGGTTTTGGGTGCGATCGCGGGTCCAACTTCACCCCTGGCAAATGGCTTATTCCCCGAATCCATTCGGGATGTGTGGTCACAGTCTCCGGGGGTATTCATCAATATCGTCTTCGCCGCCTTGTTTCTGGGTGAATCGATTCCTAATCCACGGGACATCTGGAATAAAGCCGCACCCCAAGTGGTATTTGGTCAAAGTCTGGCGTGGGGGCAATATGTAGTGGGTATTTTACTCACAATGCTGATCCTCATTCCCTTCTTTGATATTGATCCGACGGCGGCGGCTTTAATTGAAATTGCTTTTGAAGGGGGACATGGTACAGCCGCAGGGATGGCGGGAACGTTTCAAGAATTGGGTTTTCCAGATGGCGCTGACTTAGCTGTAGGATTAGCAACCGTGGGGATTGTGTCGGGGATTGTGGCGGGAACGGTACTTGCCAATTGGGGGAGACGTAAAGGCTATGTTCAAGGCGTTCAGCAAAACGTAGCTGAACCCGACTGGTTTGAGGATTACACCCACAGTGAAACCCCGCAAATCCGCAGGGCGCGATCGCGATTGATGCGGAATATGTTAATTGATCCCCTGTCGCTGAACTTCGGCTTTGTCGGATTAGCGATCGCGATTGGTTGGCTGATTCTTAATGGATTAATTTGGATCGAGTCGGTGACATGGGGGAGGGGGGGATTTGAAATGATGAGTTATGTCCCCCTATTTCCCATGGCGCTGGTTGGCGGGATTATTGTGCAGTTGCTGATGGAACGGTTGGGACTCCATCCGCTGATTATTCGACCCCTAATGAATAATATTGCTGGGGTAGCCTTAGATATCGTCATCGTTACCGCCTTAGCCACAATTTCTCTAACTGTAATCGGAGCCAACCTTGGTTCTTTTATTATTCTGAGTATCGCTGGGATAGCTTGGAACATTTTTGCCTTCCTTTATCTCGCCCCTCGCGTGATTCCCTCCTACTGGTTTGAACGGGGGCTGGGTGATTTGGGACAATCTATGGGAGTCACCGCAACAGGTATTTTATTGTTGCGAATGGTTGACCCCGACAATCGATCGGGTGCCTTTGAAAGTTTTGCTTACAAACAGTTGTTTTTTGAACCCATTGTTGGCGGAGGATTATTCACCGCAGCCGCACCCAGTCTTATTGCTAAATTCGGTCTAGTTTCCATCTTGTTTCTCACGGGCGGAATTCTCATCGCTTGGCTGATTTTTGGATTTCTCGCCTTTGGCAAAAGTGCCAGACAAGCTAGAAAAGCGGAAAAGGGGATGAAGTAGGGACAGGCGTTAATTGTTAATGGGTAACTGATTTTCCCTTTCTTTGCTTTGTACTCTAGAATGAGCATATATTCCGGTCATGGGGTTTTCAGGAAAAGTATCTATTTGTCTGTTACACTTGCAAGATCCATGCTGACACATCACCGCTTGCCGGTTTGTCTTTCGGTTGTATCGACTGATCTGCCGATTTGGTTCACTATCGAAACGGCGGCTACACTGTATCAAAAAGAACGCGATCGCTTTCATTTGCTCTTGAGAGAACCCCCACTCCCTGGAGGGGAATCGCTACACCCACCTCAAACTGATCCCACTAATGGGGTCAAGGGAACTCCGCACCGACTTTTGTGGCTAGAAATTTCCCCCTATCGGGTGATTATGACAATGCAGGCAAATGGTAACTTGAGTTATCGTCACCGTTGGGAGCGAGGGGTGTATGGTATCAGTCGTTATTGGCTTCAGGGAACCTCGAAGAAAAACCATCAGTCTTTGCAACTGCGAAACTATACCCGGATGCTGAAACTAGAGGGACACCCCTTACCCCAACATTTGGAACTTGACTATGAACTTTGGTCTGGCAAAGTTCAACTGGGTCACTACCTTCTCCGGCTACAGATTCACCATTAGATAAGATGGGGGATTAGATGGCAAAAAGGGGATACCCAAGGCGGATTTGGTATGATATCATTTCCGGTCAAACTGGTAACTTGTAACCTTTGGAATCGCATATCTGATTCCACCTTTGGCTCCCGCAACATCCCCCTGGTAACGAGGGATAATATGAATACTCGTGTGTCTCATCTTTTGTCCCGCCTCTCTATTCACGTTGATTCCCACATTAAACCCATCCGGATGAAATTGATCCTTTAAAAATTCTTGTACTTTGTTTACCATAAACCAGCAGGCAGATTGTTCTTTAAAGTCCAGATCAAAATAATTAGCGACATGACGTTTAGGAATAATCAAAACATGACCAATGCTAGCTGGATAACCATCAAACATGGCATAAGCCGTTGCTGACTCGGTGAGTATCCGGAGATTTTTCCGAGGGTTGCAAAAGAGGCACTTATTTTCAGAATGTCTTTGATAGTTATAATGAACGTACTCGTAAATTTCGCAATAATCGTCTAGGTGAATGGATTGGAATGGCAGTTTAACTATGCACTGATACGTCGGCTTTTTATGAATATAATGTTCTCTAAATCCTTCTTTTTTTAGATCCCGCCTCACTGCATAATAAGCTTTTCCGCCCGGTTTTAACAAATGTGAAACGTTCATGAGAACAGTTGCTTGTTCTTCAGCAAACAGAACATTTAAAACATAAAAACATAGGATGGTATCAAACTTATGATTGGGGTATTCTGGGAAATAGTAAGGGTCATACCCAGTGATGTCAAAGCCTTTTTGCTGTAAAAGTTTAACATCATTGCCAAAGCCACAACCAAAGTCTAGAATTTTACCGTGAAGCCGATTGGTTTCGAGGAGAAGCTGTCCAGGGAATGATAGATAAACTCTGTCTTTGGCGGTGAGATGACTGAATTGATTGGTTTGCTTTTTCATAGGAGAGGGGACAACAAAAAAAAGCCTGCTAACCCCGATGCAGTATCAGGGGTGGTCAAGAGATTAATCCGCGATCGCGTTCACCAAGACTTCCCCTAACGTCATCTCCGCCATGTCATCTAGGGTAATCGTGTCAGCAATATCAAACTTAGCACCCGCCCTCCCCTCTCCCTATTCCTCCCATCCCCCCTAGCCCCCCTTTGAAAGGGGGGATGGGGGTTAGGGGGATGGAGAGGGGCAAAGGCGTGAGGGCTGTAGCTTAAGTTGAATGTCACTGACTGGTATGCTGGTGGGCAATGCCCACCCTACTGGCGTGACCCACCTAATTTGGCTTGTAGTAAGGGATGCGAACCCTATCTTTTGTTGGGTTTCCTTGGGTTTTCCCAACCTACTGGCGTGGCACAGCTTATTTAGTGAATTAGAATGGGAGCCCGGAAACCGTAGGGGCGCATGGCGTGCGCCCGATTCAATGGTAAAATCTATTGCACCATTTTAGCTATAGGTAGTGGGCAAGATGCTCACACTACAAGGATTTCCCCATTCTTGATATTACCGTTTAAATGCCGAACAGCTTATGGAAGGTTTAACTGATAACGTTATTGCTCAAACCGATAACTTGAGTAAACCCGCCCTGCTTGAGGATTAATCCTGAATGGCATTCAGCAAGATTTCGGGTAACGTCATATCCGCCATATCATCGAGGGTAACGGTGTCAACTATATCGAATTTAGCACCCGCCCCTTGCAATTCATCATCAAGGATCTTGAGAAATCGGGTTGCTGTGGGATCATTGCCCACTTGAATCAGGGAAATGGCTAATTCTTCATCCCGATCCATATGACGCGACGCTTCCACAATTACTCGCATCACGGCTTTGCGATCGTCGGGTTCTCCATCGGTAATTACTAAAATGGTTTCCCCTTGGGGTTTAGTTTGTCCCGCCGTTTTGCGCTGAAAGTAGTTATTAAGAGCATCCTGAAGTACACTAGCCAAGTCAGTCCGCCCCATCGGGTCATTTTCTTGGAAGATTTGCGCTACTTTGTCTGAGGTAACGCCATCGTAGCGTTTAAACCGACTGGAAAAGAGGTAAATGGTGATACCATCGGGATCAAACTGTTCACATTTTCTGGCAAGGGCGAGAGTGGACTCTTGGGCAGTATACCAACGGGTTTGTCCACCGGGTTGGTCGGGCGTTGACATGCTGCCACTTTTGTCGATGATTAGGGTGTAGTCGCGGTTTTCCATAATTGAATCTGCCATAACACTAATTTCACTGATTTATTAGAGAGATTGGGGTGGGGGTGTTAGATGTTGGTAGCACTGATGACACTGAGGTGTTGGTACTCAATGGACTGACTAGTTGGCTACTTTGTAGTTTACCTCCCTTAGTGTCTCAGGTTATATGCCTCAAGGTTGATGCTATGGGGAAAAAATCTTAGCGTTTGGGGGCGCAGGGGAGATGAGGGCGGGTTTAGTCATATCAGGGCGGGTAAAAAACGATGATAGTAAAACCCGCCCCTACACAATCAAAATCTTCTCACCTTTCCCTACTGGGATTCACGGATCACTTCCAACCGGCTCGATCCATTAATTTAACGGCTTCTGGGTTCTTTTCTCCATAAGTGACGACATCTAACTCCGATTCCTTGAACTCACCAAAGCTAGAGACAACGGAATTGGGTTCCATCTCCGTCACGATAGGATACTCATTCCCTTGATTGGCAAAGATTTCTTGGGCTTCTGGCGTAACCAGATACTCTAAAAACTTAACCGCATTGTCTTTGTTCGGCGCATTGATAACGACACCGCCGCCGCTGATGTTGATATGAGTCCCATTGGCGGTTTGATTGGGGAAGAACACGCCCACTTTTTCGGCTACTTCTTGATCTTCAGCCACATCAGACTGTTTGAGACGGGCAACATAGTAATGGTTGACTATTGCTACATCACATTGACCCGCTGCTACGGCTTGAATTTGGGAGGTGTCGTTCCCTTCGGGGGGACGGGCAAAGTTAGCCACTAAGCCTTTTACCCAGTTTTCTGTCTCTTGTTCTCCTTTACTTTCGATCTTAGAGGCGACTAAGGATTGGTTGTAGATATTTTCGGAACTGCGGATGCAAACTCGTCCTTTCCATTCGGGTTCGGCTAAAGCCTCATATGTGGAGAGTTCCTCTGGCTGAACATTTTCTTTGTTATAGACGATGATTCGCGCCCGTTTGGATAACCCAAACCACTGTCCTTGGGAATCACGTAGATTGGCGGGAATTGCTGATGCTAGCGTTTCTGAGGAAATTGGTTGCAACAATCCATCCTCTTGCGCCCGCCACAGGCGTCCCACGTCAACGGTAATTAATACGTCAGCCGGACTGTTTGTTCCTTCACTCTTAATCCGTTCAATCAACTCATCGGCGTCCCCTTCAATCAGGTTCACCTTGATCCCCGTTTCCTCGGTGAAGTTGTCGTAGAGAGCATCATCGGTGTCATAGTGACGGGCGGAATAGAGGTTAATTTCGCCCGCATCGGCTGTATTACCCGTCGCACCATCAGTATTTGCAGTATTAGCTTGTTCGTTGGGACTTGAACAGCCCGCCACGACGAATAGGGCGAGTCCAGAGCAGAGTCCGATTATACTACGTCTAGTAATTTTCATAGTGACCAGTTTTGCCGTGATTTGAGTTGAGTACCAGTGAAGTGCGATCAGTTATTGGTGATCCGTTACCACCAGAGATGAATATCCTAGCCCGTCTGGGATTTGGCGAAGTTGCCAAGGGTTCACTCAGGTTGACCACGCTGCACTGGAGTGGATAGATGATTATTGTACCTGTTAATGCAAGTAATTCTTAATTGAGGAGTGATTATCCTGGCAATTGGCATGAAAGCCATGTAGAGACAGGCTTTTGAAGTGTTTCCCAGCCGATGTGTTGGGGCGGGTTTGACCGACCGGGCGATATCATTTAAAGGCTGCCTGTTAGTTGTTTCATCCCAATCAACCCTTAATATGATATGGCATACAGTGACTTTAGCCTAGACAAAGTCGTGAAAACCTTTGAGTTAACTATTTCTGATCAACTCAAAATGTTTTCATCTACACCCGAACTAGAATGCAGCAATTATCTACTAGAGACTCTAGATTATAACGTACCGTTAGCTCTAGCTAGTAATACCGAAAAATCCCGCTCAGAGATGATTATTGCTCCCATTCTCATCGAACTACGAAAGCAGTTACAGCAACGGATAAGTCTGTTTTCGGGTGTAGAGTTTAATGTCGATCCTGCCCAAGGATTGAATGGAAGTTGTGACTTTTTGATTAGCCGTTCCCCAGAACTGTTACTGGTTACCGCACCTGTTATCATCATTGTTGAGGCAAAAAAGGACAATATCAACGCGGGATTAGGGCAATGTGTCGCGGAAATGTTAGCCGCTCAAATTTTTAATGATCGGGAAGGGAATAAGATAAAGTCTATTTACGGGACGGTGACGACAGGCAGTATATGGAAATTTTTAAAATTAGAAGCACAAACGATTGAAATCGATTTAGGGGAGTATTTTCTCAACAATGTCAATAAAATTTTGGGAATCTTAGCGAATGGTATTCATGAATCCATTAATGTCTAATCGTTTCTGCTGTTCCTCTGTTGTTTCAACCTGAACCAATTTGATTGACTGAACGTATTGATAGTGAGGACAATCCATTGCCAGACGATCGCGCCTATTGGTTAGCTTGGTCACAAGTCCCTCGTGTGGGACCAGTGTTACTGCGACGCCTACAGCAACATTTTGACACCTTGGCAGAGGCTTGGGCGTCTCCAGGGAGGGAGTTGGGTAGGGTAGAAGGGTTTGGGCTGCGGTTAATCGAAGCAGTAGAGGAGACGCGATCGCACCTCAACCCCCAAGAGTTTCTGGAACAGCACTGTGTCAAAAATCCCTGTTTCTGGACACCGGCTGATCCCGATTACCCCCGCTTATTGCTAGAGATTCCTAGTTCGCCGCCAGTATTGTACTACCACGGACAGGTTGACCTGCAGGAAAATCAGGGGATGAAGCCGATGGTTGCGATCGTCGGAACTCGCGAACCGACAGATTATGGTAAGCGCTGGACAAGGAAAATTAGTGCCGCGCTGGCGAAAAAGGGCTTTACTGTAGTATCTGGAATGGCAGCCGGGATTGATACCGAAGCCCACAAGGGATGTTTAGAGGCTGGTGGGAGGACGGTAGCCGTTTTTGGTACAGGAATTGATGTGATTTATCCGCCTAGGAATAAATTACTATACGAGACTATTTTAGAACAGGGATTAGTATTAAGTGAATATCCGGCAGGAACCAAGCCGAATCGCCCTCATTTTCCCCAACGCAATCGAATTATCGCCGGCTTGAGTCGGGCGGTTTTGGTGATGGAAGCGCCGACGAAATCAGGGGCGTTGATTACCGCGTATCAAGCGAATGAGTTTTGTCGCGATGTGTATACGTTACCGGGTTCGTTGGATAATCCTAATGCTGTGGGATGTTTGGGATTATTGAGTCGGGGGGCAAATGTGATTTTGAGTGAGGGGCATTTGTTGGAAATGTTGGGGGCGATACCGGAATTGGATACTGGGAAACAGTTATCTTTATTTGAGCCAGAACCTGTTAAAATGACGCCGAAGTTAGCGCCAGAGTTGGCAAAGGTGTTTCAGGTTTTGGGGATTGAACCGACGCCCTTAGATGTGATTGTCCAGGAAACAGGGATGACAGTGGCGGAGGTTTCTAGTGTTTTGTTGCAGTTGGAATTAGAGGGGTTAGTGTCGCAGTTACCAGGGATGTTATATCGGCGAAATTGAATCATTATTTTATCGTAGGGGCGCACAGACGTGCGCCCGGTTTTGGGGCTGTGTACCTGCACGTTTTTATCATTTCCCCCTCATTCCCCCCTTTAGATCCGCCTCCCGTCCCCCTTTAGATCCGCCTCCCGTCCCCCTTTAGATCCGCCTCCCGTCCCCCTTATAGATCCGCCTTCCGTCCCCCTTATAGATCCGCCTCCCGTCCCCCTTATAGATCCCCCTTCCGTCCCCCTTATAGATCCCCCTTCCGTCCCCCTTATAGATCCCCCTTCCGTCCCCCTTATAGATCCCCCTTCCGTCCCCCTTAAAAAGGGGGAGACCCAAGGATGCTTCGCTTCTGTTGCACGGGGAAGCCAGAGGATGCGGGAGCCTTTGTTGCACGGGGGAGGACAGAGGATGCGAGAGCTTTTTTTGCATGGGAGAAGGGGAACCGGACTCTCTTGCTCCCCTCTCCCCTCTCCCCATTCCCCCCTTTCAAAGGGGGGCTAGGGGGGATGGGGGCTAGGGGGGATGGAGAGGGTCTGGGGGTGAGGGCTGTAGCTTAAGTTGACATGAATGACCGATGTGCGCCCAATTTAAAGACTATCTGGATCGATATTCAACTCCCGCAATTTTGCCGCTAACCGTTCAGCGCGTTGAGCTTCTTGTTCTCGCTGTTGTTCTAATTCCAAATAGGACAAAAACCGTTGCCCATCAGATCGATATAATTCTAACTCTGCTTCTGTTAATTCAAACCGCACAGTTAAGCGAGGACTGACCCAGCCGGACATGGGTTCAATGACTTCTAATAGTCCTTCAATTCTTTGCCACCCTCTCAAACCTTTATCGTCTGGATCATAGAGGTAATATTCTTCGACACCATAACGGTTATAAAATGCCAGTTTTTTATCCATCTTAGTCTGGCTGTCATGATAAGAACGGATTTCAAGGACAACCTGCGGCGGGATATTATTTTCGCGCCATTGCAGGTAGGAACGGCGATCGCCTTTTGGTACGCCAAACACAACCATTACATCCGGCGCTTGGGAGATGGTGTTATTGCCTTCAACTGGATACCAAAGTAAGTCTCCGGCTACAAATACATTCGGGTCATCTTTAAATAAAGCATCACAGCCGCCTTGGATTTTGGTAATCCATTGATATTGAAGGGTGCTGTCTGCCATGGGTTTACCATCACTAGAGGGATAAATAATTTCTTCTTTGGTGAGTGTCATAGTATTAAAACCTAAGTTTAATTTACTTAGTCATAAGTTGTTGTGCTGTCGTTGAGGGATGTTGATTAAATTCTATCAAAATTTGCCCCTCTAATATGATTCCCCTGTAGGGGCGACCCGCTTGCACAAATTGACAATTGTGTCCACTCAATTTGCTCGGGTCGCCCTTTGTTTTCATGGGAAGTCTAAACATCTGAGTCGGGGCGGGTTTAGTCACATCTGGGTGCAACCAAAAAGATAGTTGTGAAACCCGCCCCTACACATTTAATACGAATGTCGCTGACTTAAGCTGGTTTCGTAGTAGGCACGAAGCGTGCCAGAAGCGCTAAAGCGCTGACTACAAACTTGAACGTCAGTACCATTTTACTTAACACTAACGTTGTTTAGATTGGATTGTGTAAACAAAATTTATGTTTAAAATTATATCATATCTGGCTTGTTTTATTATCTAATTGTGCTAATTTATTCTGAGCAAACTCTCTGACTTTCTCATCGGGATCATTTTCGGCTAGGTTACGCAGTAATGGTAGAGTTTGGGGATGGTTTAGATATTGTTCAATAATTACCTCAAGTGCCGTTTTACGAGGATTAGGTGTCTTGTTTGTCTCATCTTTTAAAGAATTTGTCTCATCTTTTAAAGGATAGGGATCATTGACGGCGCGATCCGCTGCGGTTTATAGCCAATCACGCGAGACGTAACAATTACCCGCACATCAGGATAATCATTGGTGAAGCGATGAATATCGGTAATTACATCCTCCCGTTTTCCCGGATCAAATACCTCATCCAAGCCATCAAACATGAGGGGTGGGTGATTCCCCCTGTGCTGCATAGGGGTTAGCCTGTTGGGTTTCCTTGCGTCAACCCAACCTACAACCTTGATTTCGTTGGGTTTCCTTGCGTCAACCCAACCTACAACCTATTCCACAATTTTAGGTGTGCCACGCCAGTAGTCAGTTATGTAAGGTTTATGGCGAAGACAGCGCAACTACGAATTTAGGTTTTGTTCCGATACTATTTATCGTAATACATTGACTCTAAATGTATGACAATTGTATGTCATTTTATGTATGACAATTCGCGATATTTGAATTTTACTCGTCGCTGAATAAGTCAGGATTTTATATAGGATTTTGTCGGCTTAAAGATGAGATTTTAATTTTGTAAATGGAAAATTTATCAGCCTAGATACTGGTTTTTATTTATTTGCTCATAAATTATAAATAATTGATAATTTTGTTGCTGAATATCAATCTGCTGCAATAGCATAGGGATAGTGAATAAAACAGTCTGCTAGGATAAAAATCTGGGTATCTATAGTAGTAGTGGTTAAGCGCTACCATGGAATGTATGTCAATCAAATCCAATACCTCGTCAGGTTATTTGGGTTAAATCTTGAGCAAACCCAGCATTTATTAAAAGGCTGAGTTTCCGTTCTCAATTCAGCGGAAAACGATGATAGACTCCTGTCCTACAGATTGGTTAAATTAGGGTTATCTATGATTGGATTCGGTAAAGGCGTAATCAATTCCATCCCTGTGCTAATAATCTCCTCTAATCTGGCAAAACAGAGGACTAGGGGAGTTTTCCAGGAAATGAATGGACTGTATTTTCTCTCCTCCCATCTCCAGCAGGGAGACGGGATTGTTCAACAGAATCTAGAGTGGTAGGTAATCAGCCATGTTGGCAAAATTTCTAAAAAATTTATCCAACCAGAAAAAACTTCAGAATCAAATCCTATTGCTGCTGTTTTTAAGCAGTCTTATTCCAGTCTCGATTGTGGGACTTTATGGAATATTTTCGTCCACTACCGCCCTATCCGAATTATCGGAAACTCAACTCGAGGATAAAGTTGCTGACGACGCCGAAAATATTGGCGCTGTCTTAGAGGGGATTAATGAGGATGTTTTGTTCCTAAGTGAAATTCCCGCAATTCAAGGAATTATCCGAGCGGAAACGGGTGGTGGAACGGATTCGCAAAGCAATCAATCGGCTGATGCTTGGGTAGAACAAGCCGAGACTATTTTTACGAGTCTAATGGAAGCGAAGTCTGAATATATGCAGCTTCGGTTTCTTGACGAAAACGGTCAGGAAGTGGTAAGAGTTGATTCCGATGGGACGACGACAACAGTTATCCCGAAATCTGAGTTGCAAAATAAAGGCGATCGCGACTATTTTACGGAAGCGATAAAACTCGCTCCAGGTGAGGTTTATGTCTCCCCGGTGAACCTGAACCAGGAACGGGGAAAAATCGAAACGCCGTTTAAACCTGTGATTCGCTACGCCACACCTGTTGTTGACTCAGCCGGGGAAAAACAGGGGATTGTGATTGCTAATGTCTTTGCCAATCAGTTTCTCCAATTTATCGAAGATGCCAATTTAAGCGAGGGCGAAACAGCCTTACTGATTAATGAAGATGGCTACTATCTTTCCCATCCCAACGATGATAAAGAGTGGGGATTTGATCTGGATATTGATGAAACATTGGCGAAGGATTATCCTGAGCAAATTGTTGAGCAAATTCTCCAAGGTGAACAGGGATTGATTGGTACAGGAAGTAATGAACTAATCAGCTATGCAAAAGTTGATCCAGCACCGAATCAACCTGGCTTTTTAGTGGCTATCCGTACTGTTCCTAAAAGCACGATTTTTGCGTCTGTAAATGCCTTTAAACTGGTGGCGACGCTGATTATTTTAATGTCCCTCGCCGCCGTGCTACCTGTAGGTGTTTTCCGGACACGCCAACTAGCCGATTTAATCAAACACATTGTGACTCGGATCTCCACCGCTAGCCAAGAAATCTTTTCAACTTTAGAAGAACAAGAACGGGTGGCGAGTCAGCAAGCGGCTTCGGTGAATGAAACCACCACCACCATGGATGAGCTAGAAGCCTCCTCCCGACAATCCGCCGAGCAAGCCAAAGCCGCTGTAGCCGCCGCTCAGAAAGCCCTGGAACTGACTCAGGGAGGAACACAAGCGGTAGGTGAAACCTTAGAAGGGATGTACATTCTGGAAAATAAAGTCGGCGCGATCGCACAACAGATTGTTCGTCTTTCTGAACAGGCAAATCAAATTGGTAGTATTTCTCAGTTGGTGTCTGAATTAGCTAACAAAACCAATATGTTAGCCCTCAATTCTTCAGTAGAAGCGGTGCGTGCGGGAGAACATGGTAAAGGCTTCTCTGTGGTTGCTAATGAAATTCGCAAATTAGCCGATCAAAGTCAACAATCCGCTGACAAAATTAGTCTGCTGGTTTCAGAAATTCAAAGTGCGATAAACTCAACCGTAATGGTGACTGATGAAGGCACAAAAACCGTCGCATCCGGTGTACAAATTGCCCAAAAAACCAATGACGCCTTTACTGGTGTAGCCGATGCGGTTGACAAAGTGGTGTTAAACAATCAACAAATCTCCCTGAACTTGAAACAGCAAGTCGATGCGATTCAACAAGTCGTTGAGGCAATGGAAACCATTAATAAGGGAGCCAAAGAAACCGCCACGGGTATTAATCAAACCAAAATAGGTACTCAGCAACTGAACGAAACCTCTCTGGAATTGCAACAGATGGTTTAAATGTGTGGGGATGTTCCAGACTTATACCGAGTTGCGCTCAAACATAGTAGATAGGAAAAGCAGGGGGAGCAATGTAGAGACGCGCCATGGCGCGTCTGGAAGTAGGGGGAGCAATGTAGAGACGCGCCATGGCGCGTCTGGAAGTAGATCGTCTAGATCAGCCATTTTGGCGACGTGAGCAAAAATAGCTCACTTTGACCCAGGTTCGCTCCCACATTGGCGAGAGGCTAAGTAGGGGGAGCAATGTAGAGACGCGCAATGGCGCTTCTGGAAGTAGGGGGAGCAATGTAGAGACGCGCCATGGCGCGTCTGGAAGTAGGGGGAGCAATGTAGAGACGCGCCATGGCGCGTCTGGAAGTAGGGG
>NZ_JAVJZI010000289.1:0-15913 GCF_040223135.1 Coleofasciculus sp. G3-WIS-01 | reverse complement strand
GTAAGTTAGAGAGAGTATCTCGGTTGATAGTCTGGACGTTGATAGGGTCGCAAGGATAGCAATCACCATTGATTAACCTCAAAGATATCAATTTAGTTCTCTTTCCCGATTGGACTCAATCTGAGGAGTTCTTGGAACGCGATTTACAAGAAGTGGTCAGGATGAGTGCAACTCATCTGGCGAGTCGGTATATCACGTTGTTGATTGATACGAGTACCATTGCTCAAGCCGATGCTGAACTGTTTTTGTCTGGTGTGACAATGCATCTTTTGATGGCAGAAGATTTCCAGGTTACTGAGGGTGCGGAAATTGTACTCATGGGAACGCTGAGTTGTCGTGAATGGCAGGATCTTTTGCCTCAGATTCAAGCTAGACTGGTTTTGAAGTGTGAAAATCAGTCGGCAATTTCCCACGCTCACGCTGAATCAATTCCTGCCTATGATTTGGCAAGCTTGAGTCATAAAAACGCTAGGTTTTTTTGGCAAGAATTGGGGGATGGGTTATTTCAACAGGGAAAATGGCAAGCGGCTAGGGAGTGCTATGAAAAAATTCTGGCAGTCGGGCTGGGAGATGCTGAACTGTATTGGCGGTTGAGTGAATGTTTGAGATATTTACGGCTGACTGATACAGCGATTCGCCTTCTTACTCAAGGAATTGAATTGTACCCGGAAGAAGGTAAGCTGCATTTCTCGTTAATCATGAATTTGCACGCTAGGGGTCGTATTCAAGAGGCAATAAACCGGGCGAAGATTGCTTCAAAATTATTTCCTAGTAATTATAGGTTTAAAATTCTAAAATACTTGCTTTTACCGATAGTCTATGATAATCAAGCGGAAATTGCTGGCTATCGACAAGAGTTTATCAGAGGACTGCAAGCATTAATTCAGGAGACCTCTCTAGAAACCTATGAAAATCAAAAGAATGCTCTGGTAGGGATAGGTAGCCTGACTAACTTTTATTTGCCCTATCAAGCTCAAAATGATCGAGAACTGCAATCTCAGTATGGAGAATTAGTCCATAAAATTATGGCAGCCAACTATCCGCAATGGGTGGTTCCTGTCTCTATGTCACCGCTTCAGGCAAATGATAAAATTCGGATTGGTTACGTTTCCGCTTATCTTCACGCTTACAGTGGCACCCTTTGGTTAACAGGCTGGTTGCGTTACTGCGATCGCACCCGCTTTGAGGTCTATTGTTACTATACGGGCAATACGCCGGATGCTGTTACCCAACAGTTCCAAGAATACAGTGACGTATTTTACCATAGTCCGGGTAATCTCAAAGACGTTTGTGAACAAATCATTCGTGATCAACTTCATATTCTCGTTTTTCCAGAAATGGGGATGGACCCACAAATTAGGCAAATGGGGGGTCTACGATTAGCCCCCGTGCAGTGTGTTGCTTGGGGTCATCCGGTTACGACAGGATTACCGACGATTGATTACTTTTTGTCGAGTGAGTTAATGGAACCGGAAAAGGCACAAGATCATTATTCGGAGACGTTGATTCGTTTGCCAAATATTGGCGTGGCTTATCCTAAACCCTATATTCCGCCACGAGTTAAGTCCCGTTCAGATTTTCAGCTTCGGGAAGATGCGGTTATTTATTTGTGTTGTCAAGCGCCGTTTAAATATCTGCCTCAATATGATTGGATATTGGCGGAAATTGCCAGTCGGGTTCCTCAGGCTCAGTTCTTGTTTCTGCGGGGTGATTTATTGAAGCGGCGCTTAAATCGTGCTTTTGCCAAAGTGGGTTTGAGGAGTGAAGAGTATTGTGTGTTTCGTGCTATTCCCGAACGGCTAGACTATTTAATGATTAACTTACTTTCTGATGTTTATTTGGATACATTTTGTTGGTCTGGAGGGAATACAACGTTAGAGGCGATCGCCTGTTGTCTGCCTATTGTTACCTGTCCTGGGGAATTTATGCGGGGTCGTCATTCGTATAGCTTTCTGAAAATGTTGGGGGTGACACAGACAATTGCTAAGAATGAGGTAGATTATGTGGAAATTGCGGTGAAGTTGGGTGTAGACTCGGCTTGGCGACGGGAAATCGGGGAACGTATGGCACAGCGGCTTGACTATCTCTATGAGGATAGAGCTTGTGTGGCTGGTTTGGAGGCGTTTTATCAGCAGATAGCAATACCTTGATTTGACCCCTCCCTAACCCTCCCCTCGAAGGGGAGGGAACAAGAAAGATTGGCGCTTGCTGGGCATAAGGGAGCGATCGCACGATTCAATTGACCGGAAGGGAATAGGCGATCGCCGCGTTTGTCGCCGACACGTAGGGGCGCACGCCCCGTGCGCCCGATAAAATTGACGGGAATAGGAACAACCTGCGATCGCACGGTTCGTCGTTGGCGACAATTTAAGGACTGGCTATAGGGAATCGAGCGAGGAGTTGCTCACGGGATAGCTGAGACAGTTGCGAGAGGAGTTGGCTTAACTGTTGGGGAGGTAATGCTAATAAAGAAGTGACCCGTGCAGTAAGTTGAGCGTCCAATTCTCCAAATCGAATTTTCAGCAAATTTTCGACAATGAAATGCTGTGCTTGTTGAATGGCTGATTCGCGGTTTTCCAGTTGAGATAAATGCAAGAGAAATGGAGTTAATTGCTGAGGGGGTAATGCTGATAAGGGAGTAATTAAAGCCGCGAGGGTGGGAGTCAATTGTCCCAGACGAGTCTGGAGGAGGTTTTCGATAATCAGCCGTTGTCCTTGTTGTATACCTTGTTGTATACCTTGTTGCAGCGCGGCATCTAGTTGTTGCCGATAAAGGGGTGCTAATGCCATAATTAACGCCCTGTCCTCTGTGTCTAATTTTTGGTCTTGGTTTTGGTTGGCTTGTAAGTTGGCTTGCAAGTCATACAATAACTCTAGCGTAAACTGCCGCCGTTTGCTGTCTTCGGGTAATGCGCTGATTTCCTCAATGGCTTGTTGTTGGACTCTACCTTTTCCGAGAAGTCTCAACCAGAGAGTGTCTGGGGTACGAGGGAGTTGGTGGATAACAACGATGGCTGTTCGGAACGCCTCATGGAGAAAATAGAGTCCATTTATCCAGTTTTGTTCATCGCCCAAGGCGCCAAAACTATCAAGTAAGGGGGTTGAGGCGGTGGGGGTAAGTATCCATAGTCGAGGGAGTTCACTTGGGTTCAGGGAAGTAGAGTCCCGTCTGGCGCGTCGTTCTAATTCAGCATATAGGTCAAACAGTTTAGAAAGACAACTGCGAATTTGACTGGGGGTAACGGCGTTGCGAAAGGGTTCAAAGACGGCGGAGGTTGTGGCGAAGCGTCCTAAGAGTCCCAGGGAGAGGAGGTAGTCATTTGAGATAGAGGTGGGGATAAATAAGACATCAATCTCGCGCACTTCTCCAGCAATGTTGCGACTGGTTTGAACGGTTCCGATGGGGGATAAGAGTTGCTCAAGGTAGTCCTTGGCAAATTGGTCGTGGGGAAATCGAGTCATTGGGAGATGGGGATAGTCTACGAATGTAGCTGTCTATCTTACCGGAGTTGGAGAAAAGAAAGCGATCGCACCATGGAATTGACTGGAATGGAACAGGCGATCCTGGTAGGGGCGAGATGCACTTCATCAATGAATAATTACAACCCATTCAAATAGTAAGCTTTTGGATTCTTTCTGTTCACTGATTCGGTGGATGCAGTCCGGCTAAGATAAGTAGGCGTCGAAGATTTACGACTCCCGGACGGTTGAGTGCAAGTGCTGCGATGGTTGCACGACCGCAGGGGGTTCGACCGAGTAGTTGAGTTAAATCTTCACCCCAATCAAAATGCTCTGTCCAATTCTGCTGACGAGGATTGAATAGGGCAATCTCTTGTCCCGTCTTTGGGTCAGCATAAACAGTCCGGGTGTATTTACGACCATTACAGCCGAAACACGCCCAGGCTAGATTTTCAGTAGTGGTTGCTCCGCCTAGTTGTCGAGGCTTAATATGATCAACGGTAAAGCTGTCAGGAGAGAATTCATCTGGGCAACGGCAGTATTCGCATCGATGCTTCGCCCGTTGAGCAATTTCCTGTCTCAGTGCTGTGGGGATTCGTTCATAGTCAGACGGCATGGGAAGGTTGGGATCTCAACTGAATTTGTTGGTTTAAGCGGATTAGGTCAATATTCCTAATCTGCGCTAGTTGGATCAGGGCTTCTAATCGTTTTACTCGCTTCTCCTCTAACAAATCTTCGTAACCAATTAGCTCCTGATATTCCGCTTCGCTCAGTTCACCCCATTCACAGCGATCGCGTAATGTGTTTAGATGTACCTGTTCCTCTTCAGAGATATGGCTCTCTATCACCCCCAGCAATTGGGTTTCCTGGGGACTAACTGTACTCGACTGAGGCGGCTGCGCTAAAAATTCCAATAGCTGCACAACTGCTATCAATTTGTCCTGAGGTAGCTGTCCAATCAGCGCGATCGCTTTTTGCTGAATATCAGTAGCAGGAGCCATTGTCCATCCCTAAGTCATGGTTAATTCATATTTTAGCTAATCTTGGGATTGGTTAAGGCTACCCGTAAATGTCACTGAGAAAATAGTGAGTGTTCTGCAATAATATAGGCACAACCTTGGCATAGTTGACACCAATTACCGACCTGCGCCCGATCAAATTGACGGAAGTAGGAACAAGGGAGCGATCGCACGGTTGAATTGACCCGAATGGAACAGGCGATCGCACTGTTTGTAGCCTGCACGTAGGGGCGCACGCCCCGTGCGCCCGATAAAATTGACGGGAATCGGAACAAGGGAGCGATCGCACGATTGAATTGACTGCAAGGAAACAAGCGATCGCACCGTTTGTCGCCCGCACGTAGGGGCACCATCCTTGCGCCCTGTAAGGTTGACGGGAATAGGAGAAACCTGCGATCGCACTGTCCGGATTCGGCAGACTATGTTGAAATTGGGGTAAAGTTAGGTGTAGACTCGCCTTGGCGATGGGATATAGAGAAACGTACTATAAATTAACTTTTTTATGGACTCTTCTTTTCATCCGATTGATTCCTATTGGAACTATCTTAAAGGTATTGGTCTGACGCTGGATTCAGCCGCGTTATCCTCTGTTACCGCTAGTCTGGAAAAGACGGATTGGGATGAGCCGACATCGGCTATTGAGTTGAATAATGTTGCGGTTGTGGCGTTGATTGAAGCGGAACAAAGTCAGGATGCTTCGGTGCGTTTGCTGTATTTTGAGATGGCGGTTGAGGCGTTGAATCAGGGAGTGGAGTTGTCTGGACATCCCCTCTGTGCGGCTCATCTGGCTCTGGTTTATGGGATGACTGGAGAAAACAGCCAGGGAATGCAGATGGCGTTTTCTACGTTTATCCAAAGTTTAATGCCTGCTTATGTTGAGGAGTCTATTGATTCAGGGATAGTTTATTTGCCTCTTGGTAATGGTTTTATCGATAGTCGAGCAGAAAAGCTGGCGGAGATTCTAGGAACTGAGAATGGTTATACTCAATCCCTGCTGCTATTAAGTGAGATTTTGTGTTACTCGGTTCTGGTTTTTTATAATGTTGCTGGACTGCGATTTCTGCATTTAGCGGCTCAACTTTATCCTGAATCGGCTGCGGTTAATTTAAAGCTGGGGATTTCCAGTTTGACGAATAATCAACAGGAAGGATTGTTTTATTTACATCGGGCGCGAAAGCTGGAGCCAGAACGGGGTAATATTTTACAAGCGCTCTATTTGGCTTATCGAGATTTGGGACAGATGGAGAGTGCTAGGGTATGGCGCAGAATTGGTGCTGAGTTGAGCCAGGGAACGTCACAGGGGTTAGAGTTGTATTGGACTCGGTTGGCAGAAGAGAGTCGAGTTAGTTATGTTCCCTTTGAAAATCAGCTTTTGTTAGCTGTAGAACCTAGTTTACGCAGTATTGTTACCAGTGTGCTGATTACCGAGGGAGATTGGTTTGAGAAGGAAATGGAGTTTTGGCGGGGTTGGATTAAGCCGGGGATGACGGTGATTGATGTGGGAGCGAATGTGGGGGTTTACACGTTTAGTGCGGCGCTGAGGGTAGGAGCAGAAGGGCGTGTGTTGGCGGTTGAACCGTTTTCTGGGTGTGTGCGTTGTTTGCAAGAAACCTGTAAAGTTAATCAGTTAGATTGGGTGAAAGTCTGTGCAGGTGCGGCGAGTGATCACCAGGGTACGGCTCGGTTGGCGTTGCAGGCGGCGAATGAACTGAATCAGATTGTTGAGGGGGATGGGGAAGCCATGCAGCCAGGAACGTTTGAGGAGGTGCGCTGTTTTACGCTGGATAGTTTGGTTGAGGAAGAAGATATTAGCCAGGTTGATTTGTTGAAAATTGATGCAGAAGGTCATGAGCTTAAGGTTTTAGAGGGAAGTAGTCGGATTTTAAGCGAGTTCCAGCCTTGTATCATGTATGAGAATATTGCGGGTAGTCAAGGGGCTAACTTGGCTGTTGCTGATTTTCTCAGAGATAGAGGGTATCAGTTATTTCAATATAAACCTTATTTACAGCAGTTACTTCCTATAGAATCGACCGAAGATTTAGCAGGAAGGCTAAACCTAATTGCTATGGTTGATAATAAAAGTTTGAAGTAAATAGTTAGCCTTAGCGTTCCCAAAATTATCATATTTTTTTATAAAGTGCTAATAGAGGATGATTAAATGTCAGTATTTCTTTCGAGCTTAAAGAAAAGTGGTCATCTCGATCAGATTCATCTAACTCTCTGTAATATTGGCTCTCGGAAAGTGGGAGTTAATGATGACTATGCCAGTCAAGAATGGGGTATTTTTGCGCCTCACTTGACTATTTATGGCTTTAATGCTGATGCGGATGCTTGTGATGCAGCAAACGCTGATCTGGAAGCGCGACAGGTAAATTGGACGGAAAAACATATTCCTTTAGCACTGGGAAACTCTGTATGAGAATCTACACTCTATGTTACCCAACATCCGATGTGTAGTTCGCTATATCCTCCTAATGAACCTTATTTAGCAAGGTTTGCAGGGCTACCAGAGTTGGTTAATTTAGATTTTACTATAGGAATTGAGACAACAACGTTAGATAGTTTTTGTCAAGCAGAAGGAATAAAGGAAATTGATTTTCTGCAAATTGATGTTCAAGGAGCAGAGCTTCAGGTTTTGGCGGGAGCGAGTTGGATATTAGAACGTAGTATTTTAGCGGTTCAAGTTGAAGTAGAGTTTTCCAGTTTATATCTCAATCAACCTCTATTTGCTGATGTAGATACTTTTTTGAGAAAACAGGATTTTACTTTGTTTGATCTCTCTAAGGCTTACCGTCTTCGCGCTAGATCACCCATTCAAGCCTCGGTTCATCCCGGACAATTGCTCTGGGCTGATGCCTATTACTTTCGGGATTTGATTCGAGAGGATATCAGTACATCTTTAAAAACACCTGAGCAAATTCTCAAGTTAGCTTGCATCGCTGACATTATGAATTTTCCAGATTATGCCTTGGAGTTACTAGAGTATTTAACTCTTCAATATGGCACAGATAGCTGTTACAATTTTGCTAACAATATCCTAGAGAGTCTGGCTCAATTTCCTGAATTGGTGCAGCCAGGATTAGATTCGTTACCTATTGTCGCTAGTATTCGAGATTATATATAGTATTCGGGATGATATAACAGTTCTCAATAATTGGTGAATTGACTCCTGCTATTTAGCTATGACTATCGGTAATTACCTGGTTTTCAGAAGGATGCTTGTGGTGAGGTTGCTCGATAGGTGAACATAAGTAGTCAAAGGAATTATCAGTGTGTTCTAGCTGCATCTGGCGAGGTGCATTTAAGGCAATAACAGCATCTCCAATTTTTTCACACCGCTTGCATGAGGTGGCTTTTGCACCTTGTTCTAGGATTTCTTTTAAATTATCCACAATCCTAATAAATCCCCGGGTTTCATTATTTTTGGGTAGTTGGGATGCCTGTTCAATATAGGATTCAACCTCTTGACGATAACGCTCTAATAAAAATTCGTCAATTTTACATTGACTTCGACAGGTTTCCACATCACCAAACTCATCGGTAAACTGCTTCAACCCTTCTGCCGGGTTGTTTAATTCTACCTTGAGTGGGATAATGGCACGGGCGCAAGCTGTGGCATCCTGTCCGATGTTCGTATATTTTTTCCTTAGCAGGAGTTCAAAGCGTTTAATATAGAGTCCTAATACTTGTAGGGCTTTTTCTTTATCTTGAGAACGGCTCAAGTCGAGTTGGTGCGTACTGAATATTTGGGGAACGAGCTGGAGGATAGCTTTAAGTTGGCTGGTCTTAAATCGATTACTCCAAAACGTTATCGCGTCGCCAATTGTTTGAATCGTTTCTAAGCGCAGAACAAAGTAGAATGAGATAATATTCATCAAATAGCTGCGTTTCATCTCCATTTGGATGTAGTTGGAGATGTAGAGGGGACGTTCGGCAAGGTTGGAGTTTAAATACTGCTGATAAGTTTGCGTCCCCAAGAGCAGGGAACGGACAATGGAGGTATCAAGAAAATGTTGAGGACTATCCTTGGCTTGCATATTATTTAGTCCTCATCGCTACCTAGCTCAATACCAGAGTTAAATTCTATCCCAAAAGGCAGGGTGTCGAAGCCCAAATCTTCCAGTCTTAAAATGGCTTGTTCGACTTCTTCATTACTTAGGGGGGAATCAACTAAAGTCGTGAGGAGATCGCAAACTTCTTTATACTGATTAGCCTGATAGTCAATCCAGCGATTCTCAAAGGCGATCGCGTCGTAAAAAGCCATCAGGACTTCGGTCAACGGTTCAAAGGGAAACTGATCGCGAATAGTCCTCAAGGTTCGCAACAGACTATCTGCGTAGATAGCTGCTATGGGTGTACCACAGTAAGGTTGGATTTTTTGCAAGTCTAGCTGAATAGAGAGAGTAAGTTGTCTGGGAGAAAGAAGCTGTACGTCTGGCATGGTTATTTCTGTAAATGATTATTAAAGTCTACATTTCGCTTCGATATTCACTTTGAATGAAGAGGATTTTTTTGATTCAATCACTAGAGTGTCACCACGGTTAATTTTTCCAGGCTTCATCTATGGTAAATTGGCGAGGATTTTTAAGAATAAAGATGTTACCTTCCTTGATTAAGTCCCCTATACAGGATACAGGTAAGCGTTCTTGATAGGCTTTAATCGCTTTAATATAGTCATGCTCAAATAACTCTGCTTTAATTTTACAAAGCTTATCAAAAATAACACTAATTAGTGTAATTTCTCCGCTGAGTTTATCGGGATTGGGTGAGTGAATTTGCATTACCACTCCCTGAATAATTCTATTGGAAAGTTTAATAATTAAATCATTGAAAATATCAAGTTGAGAACGTTCTTCTGCTTTAGCAAGGGTTTCCAGTAGAAGGTTCATGGAAACGGGAAAATCAGGAACGTCTGGATTTAGGGGTAAGACAAGGTTAAATTGTCCGTGGGATTCCTTGTCTTTGAGCCAAATTATTGCTTGATTTGGTATCTGCTGCTGTTGTTGCCAACCCTTTGCCTGTAGGTAAGTTGCTACCTGTTGGGGATGTATGGCTTTGAGTAATTCAATATCTTTAACTGTTACATTCATAACCGTTCTCCTACTGTAATGCGATGCATCATGGTTTTAAGTACATTGGCAGTGAATATATTTTCTCTGGGTATATAAACGGTGATGGTTTCTTGATTCTGGGTTGGTGCTTTATCTGCTAAAGATATCCAGTAGAGACGTTGCATGCAACGTCTCTACAACGGATTTAACCAGTCATTTACTTGGTCTGGGACGATAACGACAATTAAGATTAAGGGAGGATAGCGATCGCGGATTCTTAATTCTTCATAGTTTTTGACAGAGAGGGGATATCTGATAGTGTTATCAGTCAGGACTTGTCTGGACGTACATTTCACTTGAACATAGAGGAGAGGGAATTCTATTATATCTTGATTATTAACGCCTGTGATAATCAGGTCTACACCGAGTCGATCTAGGGGTGTGGTTGTTCTCTGAACTGCACAACCTGCGGTTGAGACAATGGCATAAATATAGGCATAGCTAAATTCTTCTTTCTGAATGTTAATATCCACTGCGATATGCACCTTGAATGAAGAGGCTTTTTTGATTACATCATAAGAGTGTCTCCACCGCTTTTTCTTTTACTCAGATTTTACTTGATAAATGTTTTGTAATTTGGGGAATGTGCATGGTTACAGCGGAGAGATCATGTCAGTTTTGCCTAAAATGTTCTCGTAGTTCTCGTAGGTTGGGTTGAGGAACGAAACCCAACAGACTAACGATGGCGTTGGGTTTCGCTATCGCTCTACCCAACCTACTGACTTGATAGATGTTTTGCACGTTGGGGAATGTGGATATTGACGGCGGTAGCATTCATGACTCATCAATCTATTTACTCCCTTCCACATACTTTGCCCACATCTGCTCATAAGCTGTTTCCATTTCGCGGGTAAATTGTTTGCCATTCCAGAGGGGAGATGTGTGTTTTGATTGCCGAAGTTTCCAGGATATTTGTTGCCGCAGGGCAGCGTCTTTCCCTAAGCGAATACCCCATTCTATATACTCTTCATCAGTCCAAGCGATTCCTTCTGTTACACCTGCATTCATCATCATTGTGTAACTGTTACGAGCGGCAAATTGCTTACCAACTAGCGTTACTAAAGGAATACACATCCAGAGCGTTTCTAGAGTTGTGGTTGCTCCATTGTAAGGGTAGGTATCGAGTACCACATCAGCAATGCCTAAGTTAGCTCGATGAGTTGATTCTAAAGCGACATCCGGTAAAAAACGCAAACGGTTGCAATCCACTCTTTCTTCTTCTGCAATTTGGGTAAATAATTTTTGCACCGCCTCGTCATCATCTAGTAAACCTTTAATTAAAAAGTAGCTATTGGGTACTTCTTTGAGAATCTGCAGTTGCAAGCGCACTGTATCAAGATGACGTTTATATCCTGTCTGAGCGCTAAGATATATGATGGCATCGCAGGGAATCTCTAGCTGATCACGGCGCAAATCCGGTACACCTACCTCAAAACCATCTACCGCTATGTAACTGTGCGGCAATCTCCAGATTTTCTCTGTGTAATAATCTTGAGCGGATTCTGGTAAAACGTAGGGATCGGCAATAAAGTAATCAATGGCAGGTAATCCCGATGCATCCCAACCTAGCCATGTTGCTTGAATCGGTGCAGGTTTGAGTGCCATAACTTCACAGCTACTATTCAGAGTAATACTATCGAGATCAATTAAAATATCAATATCATCCTGATAAATTATCTCGGCGGCTTCTTGTCCATCCATTCCCAATTTGTTAGCTTTTGAAACCTGCTCAACGTACCATTCTTGCAAAGGGTCATGAGTTTGTCGGTAGCTAATAAAATAGGCATAAATTTGAAAGTGTTCGCGATTATGATACTGAAACAGCCATCGCGCCAGCCAGCCAACAGAGTTTCTTCTCAAAGCATGAGATAGGTAGCCAATTCTTAGAGGTTTAATAGTCTTACCATGACTTGGGCGTTTTAATACTCGTTGACTGTATCGCTTAGCTTGCTCCTGTGCATAAATCTGGATATTACCTTGGCAAAGCTGTGCCACTTGATTTTGCAAGAAGCGGTTTTTTTGAGGATCGTCCCTCAAATAAGGGAAAAAAAATGTTGAACAAAACAGGCGAATTGTCTGAATCTGACTGAGAGAACTAGAACTTTCTTTAATTAAAGACAGTAGCAGTGATTCTTGCTGCTGAAATACAGAAAACGCATCTTGCCAGTATCCACCAGCCCCCAATATCCCGCGATGAATTAGGTGATTAGCAAAAACCTGATCGGGTAAGTTATCTAAGAGGGAATAGCAAAATTTAGCTGTTTCTATCCCTTTCGCATACTCGCCAACATCTTGGTAAAAAGCAGCAAGGTGTCGCAAAACTTCTGGATTTTGCGGATCTAAACGTAAACAGAATTTTGCTAGACGAATTGCTCCTAGCGTATTCCTAATTGAATAAGCCATTTTGAGAGCGGCTGGCAGCAATACAATTAAACCAGTTAAGGGTTCTTGAATATAAGGTAAACAAGCTTCAGCAAAATCTAATGAGAATGGGTCGAGCAGAGCGTAATCCAAAATATTCTTTAATACATTCAATAATAACTCCGTATCAATATGAATATCTTGCTCTGACTGTAGGCACGGCATGACGCCTAGTACAATCAAATCTTCGCCTGTAAAGGTTTCTAACTGGATAGAAAGTTGAACAATTTTCAATAAGTTATTAATATCATCTGGATTAATTTCTCTAATGTGCTGCCGGATTGCCCAAGCCACAGAGTAATCTGCCAAAGCGTCTCGTCGCTCAGCTTCTGTTTGTAAAATCTGAACTAATTCTGCCGTCCAAAGTTCTATCTGCTCGTCTGTACCTTCTTCCATTGCTAAAAGCCAAGTCATTTGAGCTTCTGTTTCTTGACCTTGCAATAGAAACGCTAACCCTAAATGCCAGTAGTTAGACTTGATATTAGGTTCTTCTGTTATTGCTTGTTCGTAAAACTGTATGGCTTTGTCATAATTACCTTGAAGCAAATACTGATAGCCTTGATTTTGCCAAGAATTAGACACTTCTCTAGTATTCATAGACTCAAATCGATAAATAAAGCCGCTTTAAGTATAAAAAAGCGGGTAGAAAACTCTGCCCACTACAATTCACTAATGATATTTAGCCTAAACAGAATTAATCGGCTAGCTTTAACCCAGAAGTAGGAAATTATAGAAAGACGGGAAGAGAGAACTACTTGGAGAAACTTCTGATTTGTTGGTTTATTAATTCAACGGATTTGCTTATAGAAATCCTAAATAGGATGCAACAAATGAACAGCTTTAAAACCAGGTATAGCAAGACTTTCAGTGTTTCAGTGCGTGAAAATTGCCACAACCTAAATAGGATTGCTATAGTTTGCTTGGTGTAAATTTATCCTACTTGATAAACTCCAAATTCTCATCCTCAGGGCAATCAGGCTGATCGGCGACAATAAATGGTCCTCGTTCAGCCACTTGTTGACCAGGTTGCTTAGTCTGACACAGGACAGCTAGAGTTGTTGTCTCACCCGAGTTGGCGTTGGGATCGGTACTACCTGTAGCAACACTGCCTATATAAGAACGAAGAGTATCAACCCTCGACATTGCGTTGGGAGCTACTTGATTATAGTACCCGCTACCTGCTGGGTTTTCATCAGCACCATCATTCCCAATTTTGTAGGTATAGTTCGCAGTTTCGGTCTTGATCCCAAGACCTAAATCAGATATTGTAGTCGAAAATCCATTTTTTTCCAAGTAAAAAGCCTGTTCAGCTCGATTCATCGAACCTACATACTGCTTGGCTTCCGACTCCTTCGCTTTGTTCGCTTGGTTCAAAAAGGATGGCAGAGCAATTGCCGACAAAATCCCAATGATAATGATAACGACCAGTAGTTCAATCAGCGTGAATCCTTCATTATGTTTTTTTTGGTTCAAGTGCTGTAGGAACTTGGCTTTCAGTTCAGTTTTCATAATTGGTCTTTCCTGGAGGTGTCTTTAGTTTCTAACTTGTCTAGGTATAACTTACCCACTCATCGCTCCTTACCTATCACCCTTGCCCAAAAAATTTTTATCCTATCATAGCTGACACTCAAACCGATCGCGCCAAAAGCAGGTATAGAAAGACTTCTAGCTTACTGACGAGTTGCTTAACTTCCTCAAAAGCTGCCTGCTCACTCACAGGTTCCAGAGTCACAGGATTCAATGGTCGAATTTTCAGCCAGCGCTCCACCAAAGACTTCACCAATTGTCCCCCATCCCACAAAGGTAGCAAGCAAGCGGCTACGGTACTATCTATCTCCACAGGTGCAATTGCTGGCAAAGTCACATAATTGCTAATCGTAAATGGCTTCTGCTCTGTGATAGACTTGATCAAGTCTTCCCGTACCTGAGACTTTCTCAACTGCGGATGCAAATGCACCGACGCTCCTTGCCAGTCCGATAGCTGCCACTGTTCCACAGGTACAACAGACTCCCTTGGATTTGGATGTCCACACCAGAAGTCCAACAATCGATGTACAGGGTGGAGGAGTTCGTACAGATGCAAGCGCTCTTCGATAGACACTCCCGGTAAACTCATACCCCAAAAGGCGGGTAAGTTATCCGGTTCCTTAAATAAGTCTGTTACATCCCAATATCGCCAGTACACCATACTGACAAATTCCAACTCTGCCTCTGTTAAGGCAGCAAACAGTTCGGGAATCGTATATCCTTTATCACCGACAAGCAGGTGATTTGATAAAAGTCTCTCTGGCTGATTTGAAATTTGAGGAATCGGGTTCCACGTCTTCGCCTTTAGATCCACGCCATCCTTAAGAGCTTGCATTGTTTCTACGGCAATTTCAATTTCCATCTCCTCTGGGTTATTCTCCATCAATCCCATCCGATTAAATAATTCTTGAGCGCGGAAAAAGATAGAGCGTTGAAGGGAACTATGCAAATTAGTCCGAATAATCCCCTGGGGCTTGAGAACCGACTTCATCGCCTTTAACGCTGCAAATATATCCGGAATCAGATAAAGCACCTCATCATTGTTGATATAGTCAAATTCCTGCCCCAGACTAGCTAAATCATAAATTGAGAGAACATGGAACTCGACATTCTCAAAGCCATGATGCTGTAACCGCTGTCGCGCTAGCTTAACCGATTCTTCAGAAATATCAATGCCGACAATTTTAGCTCCAGGATTCGCTTCAGCCAAAATTAAAGACTTGTAACCACTGCCACAGCCAGCATCCAGAATAACTTTTCCTTGGGTATCTATAACCTTTTGATATCTTAAATAGTAAGACGTAACTAGATTATGAATATAGAGAGCATTCAAGTCATCTTTGGGGGACTGATCTAGGGGAACCCTCGGATAAGGTGCCTTTTCAAACTGCTGGCGAATTTTCTCAATAATTTCGGGCGATAGATTGTCCATTGTTAAATTTCATAACACTGATTTCACGGATTTTTAGAAAGGTTAGGGGTGGGGCGATGGGAGGTTAGCCCCACTGATTTCACAGAGAAATACGGGTGATATGCTATCCTACCCCGGATGCTAACCGAGTTTTGGGTGCGATCGCTCTTTTTGTGTCGTCGTCTGAAACCTTATGTATCGAGTTTATAGGCAGCCACATTTTCCCACGATGAAAAGTATACCATAAACCAACACGCGATCGCCTTCTACGGTTTTCTGTGTTAATCTGTGTTGTTTAACCGGGAGTCGGTGGCAGAGTGTGACTCAATCTGAGTCATCTGTGTTATCACAAAACATCTGGAGCAACACAAGCGCGATCGCAGTCTCTCCTGTAACCGATTAGATGTACCAAGCTAGGACGTACACAAGCGCTAAAGCGCTCACTACGAACGGTGCGATCGCTCTTTTTGTGTCCTCGTCTGAAACCTTATGGATAGAGTCTATATGCAGCCACATTTTCCCATTATGAAAAGTATACCATGAATAAACACGCGATCGCATTAAGTTATGTTTTTTACCTCAACCGTCGCACCTCTTCTAAACTCAAGCCAGTGATTTGACTAATCGTATCTTCATCGACAACCCCTAACATTTTCCTAGCCATTTCTACTTTAGATTCCTGAATCCCCTGTTCAATTCCCACTTGAATCCCCTGTTCTCGTCCAAGCTGAATCCCCTGTTCAATTCCCACTTGAATTCCCTGTTCCATTCCCTGTCTCAAGGCTAATTTTATTGCATTCCGTTGGTCATGAATATACATTTCCCGTTGTTCTAGCGCTTCTAACTCTTCACGAGTCATATTCGCTTGATTTGCCACCTCAAACGCTTTCCTTATTTCCGGTACTTGAGCCATTGTTTCCGGAATCGCCTCTAATCCTCTGGCACTTTTGATAAAGTATATCCAT
>NZ_JAVJZI010000288.1:0-28124 GCF_040223135.1 Coleofasciculus sp. G3-WIS-01 | reverse complement strand
TAAGATGAGGGCGCACATCGGTAAGATGAGGGCGCACGCCGTGCGCCCCTACGGTTCAACGATTCATATTTCCCTATCTCAATGCTGAATAGCCAAATGGGATGAGAGAATAAGATAAGGTGTATGGAGAATGTTACCGATGAATGACTATCACCAACAATTACTAACTGCATTCCTGAATGGTTTAGCCAAATTAGAACAACCGCTACCGCCAAAAGTGCAGTCTCAACTCCATGATTTAGCCCAACAGATGAAAGCCAATCCCGATACAATTGGCAATCTGGATAGCATTGCAGCAGACTATCCTCCCCTCGATACTCTGTATCATCAGGAATGTAATCAACTTGAGCAAAATGTAGGAGTTCGCAATAAAGGATTACCGCCACAACCCATCCCCAATGAAGCTACCCAAGAACTAACGAATTCCGCCATTGCTATTTTTACCGCTCCTGATTCTGTTGATCAAGCCAAGACTAAAACTAATCCTAATCTTCTACAACGGATTTGGCAAACAATTCGGGGTAAAAACTGAGTATGTCTGATTCGATTATCTATCCCAGCATTGACTTATTCCTTTATGATCTCAAGGAAGGATTAGGTCAAAATGCTAATCAAATTGACCAAAATAGACGCCAATTCTGGCAGAAAGTCTACGGTGATTTAGATGAAAAAAGCTTTGAGGAAACCTACACCAAACTGTCCCCCACTCAAACCCTTGATTCTGGCATAATTTCCTTACTAGAAACCAGATATAGATACTTTCCTGATCCGTTCGATGGGTACTACGAACCCCTAGAACTTAATGATACCTATGCTCTCCAGGTTGATTATTCAGGAAAACTAGATGCGAATAATCAATCCAATGATCAGCCTCAACCTCTCCACGATAAACCCTTCTTTCACCTAAAACAAGAACTGATTCAACGCCTATCCCAACAAACGGGAATACGTGGAGATTCAACCCGCGATTCAAGATATTAAACACATCACCGAACAATGTGAAAGAAACCGCGTGAGTTTAGGGCGACTGCAAAAAACTCTGAAAGACCACTTGATTAATTTAGCGGATTATGCTCTTGCCTTAAACGCTCTACAAAACCAAAGCCGTACCCTGACGATTAACCTGGAAAACTATCAGTATCGGCTGCAAAGTATGCAGAAAAAGTATTCAGGGTGTGACTTAACGGTTCTGGAAGAATTCAGCAGTGAACTCTACGCCCAGAAATACCAGCGCCAAGTCGCCTCCGACTGTGAGAACTTCCAACCCGGACTCACGTTACTAGAAAACCTGAATAGTACGCTACAAGGGATTATCGACGTTGAGCAAACCAAGAGCGATCGCGCCTTGGATAATACTATCGCCTTAGCTGGAATTGCACTAGCGATTAGCGGCTTAACCGCCACCGCGATTTCCGTACAACAACCCCAGCCGAAATCCTACACCGATGTTTCGTTTTTATTCTCACCCATTTTTATCTGGAGTCTGGGATTAAGCGCCCCGTTTCTTATCGCCCTCCTCTATCGTCTCATCGCCCATCTGTGGCGGCGGTAAATTGTGTAATAGGTGTTATTCTCTTCCCGGTAGAAGATTACCTATTTTTATCTTCCTCAGCTTCCCCGTGGGGATTGGGCGAAGCATTCGCGTTGAGACTTTGGTAGAAAACCGGTAGATTTGGGCGCGAATGCGAGAGCCCCTACAAATACCTCATCTTCCCCTGCTCCCCCTGCTCCCCCTGCTTTGTAGGTGTCACCGCCCATCCTAAACGAGTGGGCTGCTGATAAATCCGTTTGAGGGTGTTGATATCCCGCACGGAGATTTCCGGGGGATGGCGAACCTGGGAATAGTACATCGTATCTGTTTCTACGGGAGAATGACCCCAAATCCCCAAAGCATGTCCTATTTCATGACGAGCCGTGGCTAGGGTATAGTCTACCGTTTGGTGGGGACTCAGATAAATGGTAAACTTATGTGCTAAAATTTCCTGTGGTTCCTTCACTCCTGGACGCAGATAAAATTCGTAGCGAGTTTCTGCGGTACGGGCGCGAATGTTCTCAAATCGTTGGGTTTCGCGGTTAAAGGAGGCTTGCAGAGGGGGACGCGATCGCACAATCGTAATATCTGCCGATTCTGTCTCAGAAACCACCTGTAACGGTAAATAGACAGTCCATTCCTCTACCGCTTGTAACACAGCATTGTACCAACTATGGAATCGTTGAGCACTAGCCGAGGATTCCGCTGATTCTCTGGGTTGTTCAATATAAACCTGAACCGGAAACTCAGACCAAACCAGATACTCCACGGGGGTTAACTTAATATCCGTCAAATAATCACCGACACCAGTTTGATCATCCCACTGCGCCAATGTTTGGGGGAGGGGGTGAGGTTGAGGAGTTGGGAGAGAGAACGGAATCCCAGGGACATGCCAAGATATCGATAGTAACAGAATTAAACCACTGGTCAAGATCGCTATCCACAAGAGACGTTTCCTGGTGCTATGGAGGAAACGCCTCAGCTTGGGAGCGGTAATTTTTCTCATCCCAAATTCTTTGCTTGTTCGATTCAGTGGGGGAAGATATCACTGATTCAACCACCCAGCACTGAGAACAATGGTCAAACCGATAAAGATAATGGCAAGCACCCAGGTAACCCGGTTGAGGGCGGTTTCTGCACTTTTGGCACTGGTAAACAGTTGGGCTTGACCACCAATCCCACCAATACCATCCCCTTTGGGACTATGAAGCAACACTAAAATAATCAAACCGAGAGCAGATACTCCCCAAATAATTTGCAGAATTTGACTAACGATCATCGCTGATTATGGTTTAGTTGTCAGTGGAAATTTGGTCTTGTTATTTTCGTCCCAGACCAAAGACTACAAGGCAACTCGTACTGGCGTCCGATTCTTCCGCACATCAAACTCCACTGGTTTAATCATAGAACGTCCCGTCATTTCTGGCGGTTGTGGTAGTTGTAAGATGTCCAGAATCGTCGGGGCAATATCTGCCAAACGTCCATCGCTACGCAGGGCAACTTCTGTGCCATGTCCAGGGATTTTTAATTTTTCCCCTTCTATCAGAATAAAGGGTACAGGGTTAGTTGTGTGCGCGGTCCAAGGATTGCCTTGTTCATCTTGCATGTATTCCGCATTCCCGTGATCGGCGATAATGATCGCGGTTCCGCCAACTTTGTTGATATTCTCAATCAACCGCCCCAAGCAGTGATCCACCGTTTCAATGGCTTTCACACAGGCTTGTGTATTTCCTGTATGTCCCACCATATCCGGATTGGCGTAGTTGATCACAACTAAGGAGTAAATCATTTTGCTGATCGCCTTTACCGCCACTTCCGTCACCTCGACGGCGGACATGGCGGGGGCGCGATCGTAGGTTGACACCATGGGACTGGGAATGAGTTCCCGATCCTCTCCTTCAAAGGGTAATTCTAAACCGCCATTAAAAAAGTAGGTAACATGGGCGTACTTCTCGGTTTCAGCGGTGCGGAATTGGCGCAACCCCTTACTGGCGATGACTTCGCCGAGGATATTATTCAAGTTCTGCGGCTCAAATGCCACCAAAACCGGGAAGTTGGGATCATACTGAGTAAACGTGGCAAAGGCTAGGGGTTGAATCAGTTCCCGTTCAAATCCGCTAAAGTCCGGATCGGTGAATACTTGGGTCAGTTGTCTGGCGCGATCGGGACGGAAGTTATAGAAAATCATCCCATCCCCCGGTTCCACAGCACCAGACGTAATCCGAGTGGGTAGAATAAACTCGTCGGTAATGTCCGCCTGATAAGACGCTTGCATCACCTCAACCGGACTACGACCATCCCCATTCCCATCCTGGGTGATTATGTCGTAAGCTTTTTGGATGCGATCCCAGCGATGATCTCGATCCATGGCATAGTAGCGACCACTAATGGTGGCAATGCGTCCAATGCCAATTTTGTCAATATGCTCTTGAATGGTCTGAATATAGCTGATCCCGGAGTTAGGGTTGGTATCACGACCATCCATAATGGCGTGAACGCAAACATCAGAGAATCCTTGGGATTTAGCAAAATCCAGTAATCCCAGCAGATGGTTGATATGAGAATGCACACCACCGTCTGAACACAAGCCAATCAGGTGTAACTTACCACCTTGATGCTTAAGTTCTTGGCTCAATTTCTGCAGGGCTGCATTCTCATGGATAGAACCATCTTCCACAGCATCTGAGATGCGAACTAGTTCTTGGGGAACGACACGCCCAGCACCAATATTCAGGTGACCCACTTCCGAGTTACCCATTTGACCCTCTGGTAGACCTACGTCTTTACCAGATGTCCGAATGGTTGTACTGGGATAAGCCGCCAAAAGGCTATCCATTACAGGGGTTCGAGCGATGGCAATGGCATTTCCATCCATTGCTTCGCGGTAGCCCCAGCCGTCCAAGATGACTAGCACCACAGGAGATACAGGTGCTTGCATCATAGTATCGCTCTTTATTCCTACACTAATTTCACCGCCATGATATCATTAGTTTCTTGATTTGATGGCTAATTTTTGCCTTTCGTTTGACTTTTTAGGCATTTTGCCGGAAAATTTAGCAGCTTCTTCGGTCTATTTTCTTTCTCAGGAATCATTGTTCTCGAGCAGCTCTTTGCAGAGGATACTTGTTGACACTATTCTCAACTAGCTAACTCTTGTGTCATGAGTCAGGTGACTATAAGAAGAATGTCGCTAACTCCCATAGCCGGAAATTTCGTTTCTGCGTCAAAGCTAAAGTAAGCATCGAGCTTACGGGGAAATTCTTTGAGTGACTTTTCAGGGGAAGTCTAAAAACCTGAGTCGGGGCGGGTTTATTTACATCGGGTTGCGACCGAAAAGATAGTCGTGAAACCCGCCCCTACAGAGGCACCACATACCGTGAAAAGTCAGAATTCTGTGAACCAGTTTCAACTGGTTTAAGCTTTTAGCCCCAACTTTAGTTGAGGGCTGACTGGATCGTGAAATTCGTCCTAAATGTTTTATCGACGTTTGGCGGAGGCTTTTTTCTTGGCAGCTTTCTCAGCTTTCTTGGCAGCTTTTTCGGCTGCGATCGCGGCTAATCTTGCCTGTTCTTTCTCTTCGGCAATTTTATCGAGGTAGTAGTGATAATCACCTAGATAAGTTCGGAACTCGCCATCGCGAATTTCAACAATTTTCGTCGCCACTTGGGAAATAAAATAACGGTCGTGGGAGACAATAATCACGGTACCATCATAATGCTGGAGTGCTTCCTCTAACATCTCTTTGGCGGGGATATCCAGGTGATTGGTTGGCTCATCCAATAGGAGTAAATTTGCGGGACGTAGCAGCATTTTTGCTAAAGCCAGACGGGCTTTTTCTCCCCCACTCAGGGATTCGACTTTTTTGAAGACTGTTTCACCACTAAAGAGAAATCGCCCTAATAAGGTGCGAACGTCTTCATTTTTCCAATCGGGAACTTCATCATGGATGGTTTCCATGACAGTTTTAGTTAACTCCAGCGCTTCGGCTTGATTTTGCTCAAAATAGCCGGGAATCACATTATGCTGACCCAGTTCCACAATCCCTTCTGTGGCGTTTTCCATCCCCATCATTAGGTGTAATAGCGTGGATTTGCCTGATCCGTTGGGTCCTAAGAAAGCGATGCGATCGCCCCGTTCAACCAGCAAGTCTGCACCGAGGAAGAGAATCTTGTCGTCGTAGGTATGCACCAAATCCTTAATCTTGACCACCTCGCGACCACTACGAGGGGCTGGGGGAAAGCGAAAATGTAAGCTTTTTAAGCTACCCGTTGGTGCTTCAATGCGTTCAACTTTTTCTAATTGTTTCTCGCGGCTTTTTGCCTGGGTGCTGCGGGTTGCACTGGCGCGGAACCGCTCAACAAAGGCTTGCTGCTTTTCTAGTTCTTTCTGCTGACGCTCGTATGAGCTGAGTTGGGATTCTTGCATCTCGGCTTTTTGCTGTAAGTAAGCCGAATAATTGCCTAGGTAGGTGGTAGAGACGCCGCGTTCTGTTTCCACAATCTGGGTACAGAGGCGATCCAGAAATTCCCGGTCATGGGATACAATCACCATCGGGGTTTTTAAGCCTTTTAGATAATTTTCTAACCATTCGATGGTTTCTAAATCGATGTGGTTAGTCGGTTCATCTAACAGTAATATATCAGGACTTTGCAGCAGGATTTTACCCAAACTCATCCGCATTTGCCAACCGCCACTGAACGCGCTAACTAAGCGATCGCCGTCTTCGGGAGCAAATCCCATTTCCGGTAATATCTTCTCGATTTGCGCTTCTAGAGAGTACCCATCCAGGGCTTCAAACTGACGCTGCAATTTATCCAGCTTGTGGATCAGGCGATCGAGTTGATCAGGATCAGCGGTTTCCATGTCCCGTTGCACCTGCGCCAGATTATGCTGTACTTGGTTGGCTTGTGTAAATACCGTCCAAAATTCTTCGCGCACCGTGCGAGTGGGATCGACTTCAAATTCTTGGGTGAGGTAAGCGATGTGGAGACTGGTAGGGCGGATGACTTCTCCAGCCGTGGGTTCTATCTCCCCCGCAATAATCTTGAGTTGAGTAGATTTACCCGCACCATTCACGCCAACTAAGCCGATGCGATCGCCCGGTTTGACTTCCCAGTTGACATCCTTGAGAACTTCGCCAGTGGGATAAATTTTACTAATGTGTTCTAGTCTCAGCATGGGTGTAATGTCTCAAGCAGATTACAGCAGGGAGATTGAGCTACCCGACGTTTTGGGTGCGCCGCTGACTCTCTATCCGTGTTTATCGTAACAAAATTTAATGGATCTATTTATGGGTATCTACCGATAAGCTTTTAACAAAATCCGCCCTTTGTCATACAAAAGAGGGTTGGGTATCGTTTTGTAGGGGCGGGTTTAGGGGTAAAGCTAGGATATCTACCGATAACCTTTCAACAAAACCCGCCCTTGGTCATAGTGAACCGATAGTATCGAGGATTTAGCGGAGTTAGCGGTGAGAGAATATGGAAAAGGGATACAAAGAAGACTAAAACTGGTAAAGGTAGGTTACCACGTTTTCGGCGTTGATAGTTCTGAGTCAATGATCGCCATAGCACGAACCCGAGTACCAGAAGCGGAGTTTCAGGTTGAGTCACTGTTCAATGTAGATATCCCCGCTTGTAATGCTGTCACCTCTATTGGTGAATGCCTGAATTACCTGTTTGATCCAAAGAGCGATCGCGCTTCACTAATCCAGCTATTTTATCGTATTTATAACGCATTAGAACCTGGGGGTGTTTTCATTTTCGACATTGTAGAACCCGGACAAGTTGCACCAGGAATACCCAGCCAGGGATTTACCGAAGGAGAGGATTGGGTGGTACTGGTGGAAAAGCTGGAGGATCGTGAACAGGAACTATTAACTCGTCGAATTATTACGTTTAGGAAGGTGGGGAAATACTACAGACGGGATGAGGAAGTACACTATCAGCGATTATACCAAGGAACAGATATCGCGGAACAACTGCGTCAAGTCGGTTTTGAGGTACAAACGATGCGGAGTTATGGTGAATACCCTCTGCCGAAATCTCGTGTAGCGTTTATCGCACGTCAACCCACCTAATGGCAGCAATATATCACAGCTTGTCATTGAATAAATCTTGATGATTTTAGTTCTTGCTATTCAAAGCATGAGTTGACATTTAAACCTGAGCGAATTAATCCTTGTTGTTGAGCTAATTTGTGATTTAGCACGACCAAATAAGCTACCAATAAATGCCAAGTTTTTATAATAAATTTGGGTTAGCCACTCTAGTTATAATTCAGTCCGCGTAGGCGGACTTTGTTTGTGTAGCAGCGATTTCAATCGCCGTAGCAAAAGGGGGTAATAAAGGCGGATTTTGCTGAATCGCACGCTCCTCGTATTCTGGTGGGCAGTGCCCACCCTACGGTAGATCAAGAGTTTCGGTGTTCCCAAAATGCACGCTTTTCAGTGCCATTGATCTTATGCTGAATCGATTATTATAACGTATTTACTGGGTGATATGGTGCTGTTAAATGTTAATCTAGGTGAACATTGAGTCACCTAGATTAACTTGGGGAATCTGTGTATCCCAACGCTGAATCATAGATTACAGCGTGGGTCTTACAACTTCCCCAAACCCCTGTTACAGCTAAACGATATACAGAAGAAGGCTTTTCTCGACTCGAAGCCATCTGGCAACAACGGCAAACGTATTTGCGCGATCGCTATGTCACAATGAAATCTTGGCACACACGATGAGGACGATAACCCTAATGTTCAGAATCGGTAAAATACTCACCGCTTTATCACTCTCGCTATTTTTACTGGTGACGGCTTGTGCCGCACCATCCACCGCTCCCCCACCCTCAACCGAAGCACCTCAAACTAACACTGAGCAACCCACTCAGGCGCCCACAGGCGAACCTTTGGCTGGGGGGCAATTTAATAAATTCTTCCCCAACCCTAGCGGTGATTACCAGCGAATATTTGCCCAAGAGAAAACTGGATTTGCCGAAGCGAAGTTGAAACAGGATGGCAAGGATGTGGCGGTGCTGTCGATTAATGATTTAGCCAATAACCCCAGTGCGGCTAAGAAATTCCAGGATAGCACTAAAACAATTGCAGGCTATCCCGGTGTAGAACAGGGGAAGACACAAACTGCAATTCTAGTTCGCGATCGCTTCCAAGTCAAAGTCCAATCCCGTGACGACTCCTTTACCCCTAGCGATCGCGAGGCTTGGTTGGAAAAATTTGACCTGCAAGGATTATCCCAACTCAAATAAAATTGGTCATTTGTCAAAACACTGATTTCCCAGATTTATTGTCCAGATGCGGGTAGGGGATGAAAGCTTAGTTACACGGATTACACAGAAAGGTTAGTTCTCTATCATTCATTTGTCCTTTGTCATTGGGAACAAACTAAAGATATCATTGAAACGATTTATAGGAGACTTTACATGAGTAAATCTATTATTGAATTAGTTGATAACTTACCTCAAGGTGGGCTAACCGTTTCCGTCTTGAAAGCCTTAGACTTTGTTGCTCCCGGTGATTGGCAAAATGTAGTCGGCTTTGAAAATACCGTGCGCGAGGTGACAGGTGAAGATGATCCGGCATTAATTCAGGATATTAGTGAACGCGCTCTTTGGCTCTATAACGATAAGTCCCAAGGCTATCAACGGGCAATTTGGCTTTTTCAATCCGTTGATAGTGCGGATTTTGCCCTCGGTGCGGCTGCTTTAGCCAATAAAATTGGTGAACGAGTTTCGTTTCTGGGATTTTTAAATCGGTTGACGCCCAAAGCTGATACGGCACAAACCATCGATCTGTGTTTAAAAGTTGTGGCAGAATTGGTGGCGTTTTGTCAAATTAACGGCATTCCTGGAGACAGTATTGGGGATTTTGTCAATGCTTTAGCCGATTATAGCGGTGAGTCAATGATCCGGATGGCGGGGCTCATCTGTATTGATGGTTTGATTCCCCTGGGTCCCGATTTCATTCAAGTGGCGCAATCGACTCTTTCTGGGTTAAGTCCCTCTGGCTTAGAACAAAATTCCACCTTCCAACAAATCAGTAGTTTAATTCCAGGAAATAGTTCTCAAGGAAAGCTGAACTTTATTGGGGAAAGCTTCGATGCGGTAAAAGGTTGGATGGGTGGCGTCGTCGCCGCGAGAGGGTTGACACCCAAAAAGGTGGTTAATCACCTGCAAGGATTTGTGGAAATTGCGGATGATAAGTTGGACTATCTTGCCGCATTCCTAGACACGTCAACGAATTATTACGAACATACTGGCACTCAAACCGTCGCCCGTCGTTTAATCGAACGAGCAGCGGCTGAAATTTGATAGTCTCCATAAAGTCGGGTTCTAAAACATTTAGGTGTGTTTCAAATTCCTCACCCAGGTAAATAACAAAAGCGCGATCGCGAATCCTCCGGCGAATCCGGAAATCAGTGGGGTATCTGTATGACGCAGTGCGATCGCACCATAAGCCCAGGCAATTACTAGGGGAAAGGCAATATCCGATCGCTGAATAATCACCGTTGCTGTGATTACCGCCCCAACCATGAGGGCAATTGCCGTCCACGCTGAAGGGTCAATCCCCCACCCACTCCAGCCGAGGTCGTAGAGTACAATTGCTACATTCAGAATTGTGGCTACACTGATCCACGCCAAATAGATACTCACAGGAATGTGAACATACCATTTCTGCTTCCGAGACACCCTGACAGAACCAATACCCAACCGCAAATAAACTCGAATCAGTGGCACTAAAATCCCCAGCATCGCCACCAGCGACAGCGCGAACTGGCGATACTGGAACAGAAACACCCAAGCAATCTGGGCAAAACTCGCCAGCACTAAACTATAGCCCATCTGGCGCAAATGAGGATTTTGCTCCTGGTTGGGCAGTACCTGATAGATGCCCAAACTAATCAAACCCAGATAAATAATTCCCCAGATGGCAAAGGCATAGCTGGCTGGGATAATCTTAATCTCTCCAAAAATAGTATTGGAGATTTCGCCGATTGTCAGTCCACCAATCGGTGCGATATTTGCCCAGATATTAATGCCAAAAGCAGCGAGGATAGCACTTAACGTGAGAATTTGCCTAAGCCGATCTGGGTTTAAAGAGTTGAACTGTTTCATGTTACCGCCGAGTTAAAATCTCGGTTATGCTGGAGGTCACTTAAGTTTTTGTTTAATAAATGCCACGAGCTGTCCCATTTGTTTCTTTAACCCATCAACTTCTGCCTGTAAATGTTCAATTTTTGCATTTAAGGCTTGAACTTCGTCTGATGAAACACCGGGAGCTTCAGTCGCAGGAGCTTCTTCTTTGGGAGGCACAGCCATGACTGGGCGTTTTTTAGCCTTTGCCATCGCTTCCTTAATCGCATCAACCAGTTGCTTCTTTTCAAAGGGCTTTTCGACAAAGGCAAAATACTCAAATGGCTCAGGTATTTTTTCCGTTACTTCTTCCTTTCGACCTGACATTAATACCAAAGGAATGCTCTGGAGAGTACCATCACTTTGAATTTGTTGGAAAACATCCCAACCGCTCATTTTAGGGAGCAGGAAATCTAACATAATTAGATTGGGATGCTCCTGATTGATTAGATTGAGACCTTCAATACCATCTTTGGCTTCTAGCACTTCAAAGTTACCGGGCGGCAACATTTCTTTAACGCGCATCCGGATGACTCGACTGTCATCAATAACTAATATTTTATGGCTTGCCACGACTGACTCCTTTGGAGAGATAAAAGAAAAACGTCTTAAGCCCAGGTAGAGCAGACCCCATAATTCCACTCAGACAGACCTTACAGAGTCTGTTTCCGGGAAAACAACGGATGACCGACCCACACCTGTAACTCTTTTGCTGTTTTGAGATCGAACCCAAAAGCACTCATTGTGCATGATTCTAGATTAATCTGCTTGGTTGGTTGAGAGCAAAACTCGGATCGAATCAGAGTCCGAGTAAAATGCTTTACCATTTGTATCGTAAAGAGTAACACTGCTACAAAAAATCCCGACAAAATGGACATAATGGGACAAAACTCAGCCGTGTATATTTCTTAGGCGTTCATCTCAAGCGCATTGCTGCGGTTAGACAAGATAGCAGCTAGTGACTTATAGAAACGACTATAAGCCCAACCAGACAACATTCTGGCATACTTAGTTGAGTTCATCGGCTGGGGTTGGTAGTCCTTTGCCGTATGGAAATGTTGCCATTGCTCTGATCACGATTGTGTGATACTTTTATCATATATACTTTTGGCTCAACAATTGGGATAAAATCAATTGTCATCCTTGATCGGGAAATGTCGGGAAAATGAGCGTCCTAGTAGAAACTCTTGCTGATAGCTCACCAAAGTGATTATGGATTTGCCTACTCAACCCAATCTGTCTGCTAAAAACCTTTGGCGAGAGGAAATTACTGCCCTACCGACTTGGTTGCGACGCCCCAT
Organism: Coleofasciculus sp. G3-WIS-01; assembly: GCF_040223135.1. NCBI lineage: Bacteria > Bacillati > Cyanobacteriota > Cyanophyceae > Coleofasciculales > Coleofasciculaceae > Coleofasciculus > Coleofasciculus sp. G3-WIS-01. Next base: position 16,145 of record NZ_JAVJZI010000288.1, on the reverse strand, counting down.
TGGTAACGCCAGTGATATCTCCACGGTGCAGCGCATTGTTAAACAACGGCAAATTCACACGATCTGTGAAGAGGGGCGCTGTCCCAATCGGGGGGAGTGCTATGCTAACAAAACGGCGACCTTTTTGCTAATGGGTCCAACCTGTACCCGTGCTTGTGCTTTTTGTCAAGTGGATAAGGGTCATTCTCCTATGCCCCTTGACCCGGAAGAACCCCAGAAAATTGCCGAATCGGTTCAGTTATTGGGGTTGCAGTATGTGGTACTGACATCAGTAGCGCGAGATGATTTACCGGATCAGGGCGCAAGTTGGTTTGTTGCCACAATGGATGCCATCCGGCGACTGAATCCAGATACCCAAATTGAGGTGCTAACGGCAGATTTTTGGGGCGGGAGAGGTACAGACAATCAAACTCCAACCGAGTTGCAGCGCCAACGGGTGAAAAAGGTGGTTCAGGCGCATCCCGCTTGTTATAACCACAACATTGAAACCGTAAAACGACTGCAAGGACAAGTGCGCCGGGGTGCCCAATATGAGCGATCGCTGGATGTTCTGCGCCTCGTCAAAACCCTTGACCCGACAATTCCCACGAAGTCAGGATTGATGTTGGGACATGGAGAGACGGAAGCTGAGGTGATAGAAGCCATGGAGGATTTGCGCCGCGCTGAATGCGATCGCCTCACCCTAGGACAATACATGCGTCCCTCTCTGGAACACCTGAGAGTGCAACGCTATTGGACACCAGAGGAATTTGACCGACTCGGTGCGATCGCCAAAGACATGGGTTTCACTCACGTCCGTTCTGGTCCCTTGGTTCGCAGTTCCTACCACGCGGGTGAATGGTGAGCATCACCATTTTGATTCCGCTTCACAACTGGCTTAGTTAGTGTATTGGTACATCACGGTTTGTTTTGTGTCGTTCGCCCACCGATATTCAGCCCTGGATCGAGAGGAACACCAGTTCCATAGGATTCAGTCACTTCCTGGGGCAAATTGGAAATAATTGGTTCTTTGGTTATAGTCGGTTGATTAAGCTAGCCGAAAGATATATCGAAGTCTGCTTCGTTGACAAATCTTATACAGCGCGATCGGCGCATAAATACCTATGACTGTACCCAGGATAAGGTGTGCGATCGGCTCAATGGGAAGCATCGCCTATTGGTAATCTAATCGATGAGCTGTGACCCATTAATAATCAACAATCACTATTATTAACTTTGGATTTTAAGCGCATATTCCCGGAATCGCTCCAAATCTGCTTGAATCGTAGACTCGACAATTTGACCTAAGAACAAACCATCCATCAACTTACCCAAAATGCCAGGAATATCGTAAGCCACAGTAAGTTTAACAACACTACTTCCGTGGCGATCATAAAAGCGTACTGCACCCCGATTAGGCAAACCATCCACAGATTCCCACTGAATAATCTGATGGGGTACTAATTTTAGAATGCGGGAGAGCCAGCTAAATTCAAAGCCACTGCTGGCGAGTTTCCAACGGGATAAATCTGGATTGTCTTCGAGGATTTGTACCGAGTCAATCCACTTCATCCAGCGAGGCATTTGCTCTAAATCAGACCAGAGGCTCCAAACAGTTTCCATTGGCACCTCGACTTCAACCTGTACACTGTGTTCTAACCAGTCAGATTTATTTGTCATTTGTTTATGTCATTTGTCAGGGAACAGGTAATTCAAATTCATAATTCATAGCAAGTTAGTTGTAGATCATAATAGTAGTTTCTCTCCCCCTGCTTCCCCTGCAAGGGCGGGTTTAGTCACGTTATCTGTTGTTTCCAGAACGTTATCTGTAAAACCCGCCCCTACATCCCGAGCTTCCCCGGTTCTCAGATAACTTGTGAACTACTCAGGCTTACTTCGTAGAAGCCTGAGCTTCTGATTTCACAGGGAATTGCGTCAGCTTAGATTTACGCCCAAGCTTCGGTCTCACATCCCCTCCATCAGCAGTAGTCCCAGTCCCTGAGACCAATAAAATTCTGATGCCTTCTGCTCTAATATTTGCTGAAGCATTGCCGTCTCTATCATGGTGAGTGCCACAACTAGGGCAAGTCCATGACCTAACCTCTAAGGGCATCTCGTCTACCTGATAATGGCAGTTTGAGCAGAGTTTAGAACTAGGGAACCATCGGTCAATTTCTACCAGTACCTTACCCTCTTCTTCAAGCTTGTACGATAGGAAATTGACGAACATCCCCCAGCCCACATCAGAAATAGATGCAGCTAGTTTGTGGTTACGAACCATGCCCTTGGTATTCAGACTTTCGACTACGATGACTTGGTTTTCGTCAACAAGCTTTCTGGACAGCTTATGCAGGTAGTCTTGACGGACATTACTAACTCGTTCGTGAACCTTAGCTACCAGTTTTCTGGCTTTATTCCTTGAGTTGCTTCCTTTCTCCTTTCTGTCTAATTTCCGTTGTTTCCGCTTTAGATTGCGTTCATGTTTGGCTAAGTGCTTGGGATTAGCATATTTAGAGGTTTTGACCCCATCATTGACAATAGCGAAGTTCTTCAGCCCTAGATCAATCCCAACTACCAAGCCATCGGTGTTAGTCGGCGGGTTATTCCCTTCTACCTCGGTCAAGACGGATGCAAAATACTTGCCCGATGGCGTCATACTTACCGTTACCGTCTTGATTGTTCCCTGAATGGGGCGGTGTATTCTTGCCTTAACTTTTGCCACGCGACCCGGAAACTTAAGACAATCACCTGCAACTTTGACCGATTGAGGATACTGAATGGACTGCTTATTCCTTTTAGCTTTGAACCTTGGATATTTGGCTCTACCATCGAAAAAGTTTTTGTAGGCAGTCACTAGGTTGAGCGTAGTAGCCTGTAACACCTGAGAATAACACTCAGATAACCAACACCTTTCCTCCTGTCTCTTTAGTTTAGGTAAGAGTGCATTCAATGCAGAACGGTTCAAGCCTTTGCCCGTTAAGTGGTAAGTTTCAATGCACAAATTGAGTGCATAATTCCACCACCAGCGACTACAGCCAAAGTGTTGAGCTAGTATCACTTGTTGTTCAGTTGTCGGGTACAGCCTTACCTTGACGGCTTGATGTCGCATTGTTTATCACCTCTTCTTACCAGTATATACTATTTAGGGTAAGCCTGTCCGGAAGATGGGAAATTGAGGAACGAAATTTCCCACTGTCCATCCTCACCCTACGAGAGTTGAGGGTGAGGACTTCCGTGATCACGTTAAGTCGTGGTAACCAGGGTTGGTTCTACAGGTTTTTGTGCATGTTCTAGAATCGCCTTAGCTGCACGCCGCCCGGATAGGGTTGCTCCTTCCATACTATCGATGTAATCTTGTTGAGTGTAGCTCCCTGCTAAGAAGAAGTTGCTCACTGGGGTTTTTTGGTTAGGGCGATAGGAGTCCATTCCTGGAGCTTCTCGGTAAAGAGATTGAGCTAATTTAACCACACTGTACCAGGTCATGTTCAATTCCCGCGAAGAAGGGAAGAGTTCGTGGACTTGCTGGAGGACATGTTGGGCGATGGATTCATTATTTTGCCGGATAAAGGGATCACCGGGTGTTAGTACTAATTGTAACAGTGACCCTTGTCCTTCTTTGTAATAGTCACTGGGGCTGGTTAAGGCTAAGTCGGCAAAGCAGGAGAAGTCCGCATCGGGAGTATAGAGGAGATTATCCATCCCCGCCGCTTGTGCCAGTTGCTTCCGTTTTTGAGCATCATGGAGTTCTGTTACCCAGCCATCAAACCGCAGTTGCACGGTGGCGACAGGTACAGTGTCTAGCTGGTATAGATTATCAAACTCTGACCATTTGCGCCATGATTCTGGCAACAGACGCTGCACTCCAGGTACATCGGCGGCGCAAACGTAAGCATCAGCGGTAATGGTTTCTTCGCTTTCGCCTTGGGCGATGACTAAACCTGTCACATTAGCTGAGTCTCCTGTCTCGGTGTAGAGGATTTCTCTCACCCGTCGCCTGGTATAAATTTTTGCTCCTCGCGCTTCGAGGTAATTGATAATCGGTTGATGTAAGTATTCATTCGGCGAACCTTCCAGCATCCTGAGAATCGATGCTTCTGTTCTGGCTGCAAAGAACTGGAAGATTGTCAACATGCAACGGGCAGAGATATTCTCTGTATCGATAAAACCGAGGGCGTAGGCGATAGGATTCCACATCCGCTTTAAACTGCCGTTAGATCCCCCATGCTTGCGGAACCAGTCGGCAAAGCTGATTTTATCCAAGTCGCGAATCGTTTGCATTGCCCCGTCAAAGTCGATCAAGCCGCGTACTAGGGGACTGGTTCCGAGTGCGATCGCGTTTTGTAGCTTATCCTGAAGTGATAGCTGGGAGGTGGTGAAAAAGGCTTTGAGTCCATTAAATGGCGCTCCTGTGATAAAGCGAAAGTCTAGCGCTCCCGTGCGTCCACCACGATTAATAAAGGTATGGGTATGTTCTTTGAGACGTAGGTTCTCCAACGCCCCTACCTGGTTCATTAAGTCAAACAAGTTGTAGTAGCAGCCAAAAAAGACGTGCAACCCCATCTCGATGTGATTGCCCTCGGCGTCTACCCAACTGCCAACTTTGCCGCCCACGAATGGACGGGATTCAAAGATTTCTACATGGTGTCCGGCATCGACTAATTCTACAGCCGTCGCCATTCCGGCAAGTCCTGCCCCAACGATCGCAACGCGCATCGTAGCTCTTCCTTTTCAGTTTTCTTTACAGATTGTAATAGAATTTGGTATCCAAATGCAGCTTATGGGCTTGCGATCGCAGTTTTGTTTGGTGGGATGAAATCTTGATAAAGTTGGCTAAACAGAGTTGCTGATGTCAGCCAATAGGAATTAGAATGTACAAAGTGTCTTACATGTTATACAGTAAGTATTACAGACTTACCAGTCTACAAGAATTGGGTAAGGCAAATATCTTGCCAAAGAGAAAGCAGGAAAGGTTACTCAATCTGAACATCAGGGTTGCTAATTACAGATAGAACACCCAACAAAGTCTTTCTACAGGCTCAGCCTCCTAGACGTGAGCCTAACTCTAACTGAGCCGACAGGCAATAGCAGTTTTCATGTCACTGTTTTTGCTTAATCATTTTTAATGCAACTCAAATGTGTTTGAACAACAAAGAACGTAAAAGAGAGGAAGAGAAGGTATTACTATCTTCCCTAGCGGTTGAAGTCGATACTATTTTTTTGAAACTTCGCAAAGCGGATCAAGTCATTCGGAATGAACTTAATTTACTAAATTATCCCAGCGTTCAATCCTTTGAAAAGAGCTGGATTGAGCCAATCCATGTCGAAGAACTAAAAAAGATTATTTATAAAATTCCACCTCAACATTTATTGGTAGATGAGTATGTTCTCTACATGCTTGACAGCCAAACAACGAGTATATTCGATTTAGTTGAAGATTATAATCATTCCCTAGAACACCGCAATAAATTGCAACAAAGCAAGGATTGTAGTACCCTAAAGAATGTCGATGAACAGTTAGGTTATGCGATTCGACGTTTGGGGGCGATGATCTATCATTTAAATATTCATTTAAATTTGCTAACTGTTTTGTTAGTTAAAGCCCCGATTCTCACCGAGCATCAACAAATCGTTATTAACGACAGCAAAGATAAGGTACAAAAAAAGCTGCTGGATGATTGGGATCAATGGCACGACAATGTTCGGTTTCTAGAAATCACCATTGATGAACCTTATGCGATTGTAACGTGGGCAATGGAAGATCTTTGTGGAGATGCCCTTCTTCAGCAGGATCGAGGCGGTTGGCAATTGATGACGATCAGTACAAGCCGATTCGACACAAAAGCCTTGGAACCCGTAAATATTTCCTTGGATGCAGCTCAACGCTTGCTCAAGCGTCATTACCAGAAACTTGAATATTAATCCCTTATTCCTGGGCAGCATATTAAAGCAAACACCAAACATTTTTGTAGGTTAGATTGACGTTAGGAAACCCAACAAAATCCCAGGCTAAAGCCTTTACTACGAACTAAATCTTGTCCGACTCCTTAGACAAATCGGATTGTGCGAATTTCTCGCCATAGTTCTTGGTACTGCTCAATCGCTTCTTGGGGTAAAGGATGCAGAAATTCACTGGCGTTGAGGATAGAGGGTTCTGGTAAAAGTATCGAACTGTTTCGCAGTGGGTTTGGTAACGTAGCCGGATTCAGGCTAACCAGTATCGGTGAAGCCCCATGAGTTAATAAAGAAATGTCAATCGCAGATTGTTTTTGCCAGCAAAAATTAATCCATTGCTGAGTTAATGATTGGAACGTTTCTGAGTCTGGTGATTCAGCAGCCGTCTTTTGCACAGCAGGTTGTACCCACACATCTGCCCAAAGGGATGTTCCTGAACGAGGAACGACGGATTGAATTTGGCGATCGCGTCCGCGCAGGGATAATATATCGGTAGACCAACCCACGGCTAGCCAAGTATCGCCTAAAATCAGGGGTTCTAGATAGTGATCTGAACTGTAAAGTTTAACCTGTTTATGTAGCTCTAAGAGTTCGGCTTTCAGATTGGGGACTTGACTCAAGTTGGCGGTATTATAGGAGAATCCTAATTTTTTCAAGGTCAACCCAATCACCTCTCGCGGACTATCGAGTAAGGAGATGCGATCGCGTAATTCTTTTCGCCACAAGTCACTCCAATCCGTCGGAATCCACCCTAATTCCTCAAACTTATCGCGGCGATAGGCAATAACCACTGTCCCCCAGCGATAGGGTGCGCCCCAAATTAATCCCGATTCATCAAGTTCTCCTTGGCGATTGCGTCTGACAATTGCTTGCCAACGGGGGGGTAACTGTTGCCATCCCGGTAATTGTAACAGTTCTAGGGGTTGAATCAGTTGCTGCTCAATGGCGGATTCTAGCCAATAACTTCCTAATGTGACCAAATTTGCGATCGCGGGTGGCTGGCGACTAATCAGAGGAATAGGAAACCGCTGCGGGGATTCTGGGTTCTGTGCTTGTCGTTTCCACACCAGAAGGTGATCGTATGTATCCTTAAGCTGGGCTTGTGGGTCAAACTTGAGCCTCACGGGTGAGTTTAGGGTTTGGCGAAATTCAGCCAATAGCTGAACGGGAATTGAATTTTGCAACAGTTCTACATTCAAAGCCGTTGGCTGTCTATTGCCACACCCAGACGCCAATTGCCCCAGTGCTAGGGCGCTAGCGCCCATTAGAAAGGAGCGTCGTTTCATCCCGAAAATCCAGTAAATTGATGGAATGGATGCGTGTTCTTTCAACAAACTAACATAATTTTTGTGTTCTTTGAGACGGACGGTCAAATAACTCATCTGCTATACAAGTGACCAGTGACCCGTGACTCGTTGAGGGAATCGGGGAAATTATCCAGAGTTCGGTCTTAGTTGAAGGCGCAATTGTTAATAAAACATTAAACAGTTAGATTGGCGACATTAAAGCAAGACAAAGCAAAAATCTGGCGAAAAAGGCGATAAACGCCTAAAATAAATCATTTTGGGGTTGACTGAATGACTGTAAGTTGTCCCCTCCCAAAAAATCAGCAGGACATCGGGGTAAGAATTGTCTCAAATAGTTAAATGAATCAGCACGAAGAGAACTTTCGAGTATAAATTGACTAGCATGTAGTAGAACTCGCTATGGAAATTGGTAAGCAGATGGATACAATTCACCAACAAATCACCGCCCTAAATCATAAAGTTGATGCCATATATCAAATTATCGAGCAGCTCGACCAAAAACTTTCCCAGTGTCTGCCTACAGTCAAGCCGATGTTAACCGTAGACTCTGAGCGACAAGCATCAACCGAAAAGGTTAATGACATCCCCGTCTACGCGAATCCAAAACTGCTTGACTCAGTAATGGAACATAAAGATATCCTGATTGAGGATACTGGTGAAGTATCTCAATTTCATAGGAATCACAACGGAAATCATCATCCAGAGAATCCCCTATCCGCCGATGTACAAGTGCAACGCCTCACTGCCCAATTGACCGCCGCCTACAATCGCATTGCGGCTTTAGAAGAACAGCTTCTCGCTCGCAGAATTCACTCTTGACCTAGTGGTATTGAGCTAGCAGTGTTTCAATGGCTTGTAGTAATTGAGTAGCGTTCCATCCTTGGTAAAGATGGGAGGCGATCGCACATCCTCCAGCACCGACGCCTTCCTTGACATATCCTTGTTCGTAAGCCCGTAGCTGCGGATAACTTGACTGGGCAAAACTTAAGTCGGTTGCCAAAAGGGGAACATCACCGATAGCTCGTGCTAATCCTACGGTATCACCCGTGGGATCATCTGCTACCCAGCGAGTTGTACCGACAACCACCTGCTTAGGTTGCCAATTAGCTTGAGTTTGCTGCGCCAACGCCCGTGCTAGTGCATAAACCGCCAACATTTGCGTCCCTCCAGCCAACAAAACACCAACAGTCTGACTTGCACCAAGTACCATTCCGGCGGATGTAATTTGCATCGGATCGCCTACGGCGGCGACTAACTCGAAGGGATCAATGAATTCTGTCAGTTTTCTTTCCCAGTCAGCCTGTTGCAGCCCGATGCGAACGATTTCTGCTTTTTGGCGATGATTACAGCGAGGATGGCTGCTATTGACTTTACCCATAGCGGCAATACCTAACCCTGTTAGGACACTCAAAGCCGTTGTGGTTCCGCCAACCACGCATTCAGCAATCATTACATATCCGTCTACGGCAACGGTTGCTAGTTTTTGACCCCAGATTAAGCCTTGCTCAAATAGATGTTTTACGGTGCTGATGGGCAAGGCTTTTCCCGTGGTCAAACAGTTAGCGGGTAAACCCTCTAAATCTATAGCTGGGACGGCTGGGGGTTGGGGTAAACCCGCATTGAATAGATAAACGGGAAGGTGACAAGCCTCGACAACAGCGCGAGAAATCAGCACAGGGGATGCGCCAGCATCCAAGGGAGGTAGAGGATATTGAGGATTGGGGGTAAAACCATTAACTAAGAATTCAGCATCCGCTACTGCTGTATACTTACGATCCTCTGGGGTTGCCCCAGCCGCAGAAATGCCGGGGATCAACCCTGTTTCTGTAAATCCTAAAATACAAGCAAGTAGGGGAGGTTGTCCCCGATACTGCTGCAACCATTGATTTCCTTGGATGAATTGGGTATAGATTCGGATCACGCCTGTCCTTTAGCTGAATCGACGAGAAGCCCAGCGCTGTACCCAAAGGGTGACGCGGTTCGGATCAATGATCAATGACCAATGACAATTAAACTAGGACAGGTGTTTCGGTTTGATCGAGTTCTCGAAACAAAGGCGTACTCAGATAGCGTTCACCAAAACTGGGTTGTATCATAACAATTAACTTACCCGCATTCTCCGGACGTTTCGCCACCTGAATCGCGGCACATAACGCAGCGCCGGAGGAGATTCCAGATAACAACCCTTCTTCTCGTGCCAAACGGCGACCAAAAGCGATGGCATCTTCATCACTAACTTGAAGCACTTCATCAATCAGTTCTGTACGCAAGACTTGAGGGACGAAGCCAGCACCAATCCCTTGAATCTTATGGGGTCCAGCTTGTCCGCCAGAGAGAACTGGACTACTGATGGGTTCGACTGCGATCGCGACAAAATCGGGTTTACGTTGCTTGAGAACTTCGGCAATGCCGGTAATTGTACCACCAGTGCCAACCCCAGCGATCAGGATATCGACCTGACCCTCTGTATCTGCCCAAATTTCTTCAGCCGTTGTCTCTCGATGGATTTGGGGATTGGCTGGGTTTTGGAACTGTTGCAGCATAAAGGCTTCAGGAGTACTTTCGGTAATTTCGTTGGCTCTGCGAATTGCTCCTTTCATCCCCTCGGTTCCCGGCGTTAGCTCTAGTTTTGCACCATAAGCTTTTAACATCGATCGCCGTTCTAGGCTCATCGTATCGGGCATTGTCAAGATTAGCTGATACCCTTTAGCGGCGGCTACCATGGCTAGGGCGATACCAGTATTCCCCGATGTCGGTTCCACTAAAACTGTTTTTCCTGGCTGAATCTGACCTGCTGCTTCCGCCGCCCGAATCATACTCATCCCGATGCGGTCTTTTACAGAAGCGGCTGGGTTCATTCCCTCCAGTTTCACCACAATTGTCCCCACACATCCCTCTGCTTGAGGAATTCGGTTGAGCTGAATTAGGGGAGTGCGACCGATCACTTCTGTGATGTCATGAGCAATTCGCATAGTTTCTCCTTATCAAAGAGTCATCATACCAAGTTGCGCTCTAACCTGTCTTATGACAGCGTTGCGGTAGCGAAAGCGTTAGCGAGGAACGAACGTCGGAACTTTTCCTCACAATCTCGCCAGATGCTTCGCTACTGTTCCTTCGCTGAGCATGACAGAGTTTAACTCTTTGAGAGCAACTTGGTATCAGGTCTGGGTTAATCTATCCTAACCCGTTACTCCAATTACTGTTCTGAGTTAATTCCTGTTCTTTAACCACGGGTATCAATGATTTGTGCTCGCTAACGCTAACACCTCGATACTTTAAGGTGGAGATTGTTGACGTAGCTGGAGGTTTCACCAAATGGTGAACTCTCAAAGCCTGACCCCGATATTTTCCGATCACCTCATCTTCCGTTACCTCAACCTGGGCAGGGGTTAGGTCATAGTTAACGCCTCGATAAACTAACTTGACGTTTTTCTCATCCGGCAATGATGACTCTGTGACGGGCGCAGACGATGAAGAACTGCGTCTATGATTGCTGAGAATTACCACGACTAGCAGCAATAATTGAATTTGCCAGGGTGCTAAACATAACGTTACAAGTAAGCTAACTAAGGCAACGGCGGCGGCAAGATAAGCCACTTCATTAGCCAAATGTTTAAAAAGATAGGCGGCGACGAGAAAAATCCCCAGGGGAAGGATAAATAATAAAGACATATCAATTGACCTGTAACCTACTTAATCTGTTATCTTAGCGAATTACCAAAGTATCAACAGGGGAGCAGGGCTTGCTGTAGCAATATTGACAGATACCTTATTCCTCATTCGTCATACTCGCTCCCGCAAAGAAGCCAGCTACGTCTTATGTAAGGGTTTGAAGACTATTTACACAACTTAATAATCCAGCAAAACTTGTACCCACTGAGGCGGGCGAGGAATGGGATTTTTCAGGCGATCAAAGATGAGTAATGCCACCAGATGAACAACAAATAAATAAACGGCATTGTTGACCACAATTGCCAAAATTGCCACCACCTGAATCAAGGTTAAACTGGGCTGAGCCAGTAACCCCAGCTTGATAAATCCCCATTCCACTAACTCCGTAATTTGAGTCATCACATAAACCCACAGATCCTCACTTAGCAGAATCGAGAGCAGCCAGAATCGAAAAAAGAATCCAAAAGTTCCCAGTAGAGTCCCAATACCAATGGAAAATAACCAATTCGCTTGACGTTTCCACAATGCGCCCAACTGAACGCCCATCAAACCGTAGGGAATCAAAAAGAGAATACTGCGGGTTGGTCCTTGTAGCACCGACAGCAACAACCCTGACACCAGAGCCGCCATCCAGGAGGCTCGATGTCCCCGACGCATATACACCAAGGCAATTGGCACAGGGAAAAACATCTTTAGGACAGGACCTAGGGGAAAATAATAATTAATCAGCCAAATCAAACTAGCTGTACTGGCGAGGAACGCCGTTTCCACCATGACTACAGTGGTATTGAACTGTAGCTGTTGTTCATCAGAGGAGTTACTCGCCTTCTTTTTGCCTTGATCAAGTATTTGCCGTTCAGGTCTAGCATTGGTTGATGTTTCCGTCTCTCGGTCTAGTTCCTCGACCAAATCCCATTCGTCATGGGTATTTTCACTGGCTGAGTCCTGGGGTTGGGGTTCAGTATTCTGATCGGGATTAGGGCGAGGCGTTTGGGCATCCTCAAAAGAATCGCTCATGCAGCTTTCATAAACGCTTAATCAACCTCCACTCTAACGCCCATTTTACGTGACATACTCCAGACAGCGATACAAGTATACGCTTCTGGCTTCTCCCACCTACTACATCTATAACGATCTCTATTTCTAGAGCGTAGGATTCGAGCTTTTAAAAGTGAGTAAGATGCCCAGACCCACTTTTTAATCCTTTTTTCTTAAGTGTGAGAACTTGTTTTTAAGCTTTCGTTTTTTGCTTTTCCAGAAAACCTATTCCAGCTATGGGTGTCTACTCTGTGCATTGCCCGAAACAAAGGCGTAGAACGGCAAATCTATTTATTTTACGTTTGCCAAGTTTCTAGTATATATTCAACCCATGAAATTTGACAACTCCGCTTCGCTCGCCTTGTCAGGCTATCCTTCCCGACGCTCCCAAAGGGGAGAGCGCTCTGCTGTCGCCTATAGCTCAAAACGATCGCCTGATCCCCTGAAGTGGATAAACCTGCCTCAAACTCTTACCCAGAACAAAGGACATAAGACGCTTCTAAGCAATAATGCGTTCTAGTGCCGGCAGATCAGGGATAAACATAATATCGTGTTCTCGCTTAATCAACCCTTTTTTTTCCAGCTTAGTCAACACCCGCGTCACCGTTTCCCGTGCTAATCCACTCAAGCTGCTTAACTCGCGATGGGGTAAGTTAGGAATCTCAGTGCCTTGCTGTTTGACTTTACCCTGACCCTCTGCCAAAAACAGGAGCGTGTCTGCCACTCGCGACGTACTATCAGACTCCCTCAGGCGTAGACGACGGTTAACTTGGCGCAAGCGCTTTGCCATAAGCTGAGACAAACGAACACCTGCTAGAGGTTCATCATGAATAAGCTGGACAAAATCTTGGGCGGGTATACTGCCAATCGTCGTAGGAGTTAAGGTAATCACATCGGTAGAACGAGGTACCTCATCCAGTGCCGCCATTTCGCCAAAAATTTCCCCCTTGCCTAAAATATTCAGGGTCACTTCTTTACCCTCCAGGTTATAAGTCCGAATCTTTGCCCAGCCCTCCAAAATGAAGTAAACCGAGCCACCCCAATCATTTTCCAGCAAAATCACTCGATCCTTTGGGTGGCTGCGAGTAACAACATGAGCCGTAGCTTGATTCACACTGGCTTCTGGTAAGCCAGCAAATAAAGGAGCCGTGCGAATTAACTCATTAACATTAGAGTTCATTGCGTGTGAGCTGTATCGATCATCCATGAAGCCAAACCACATTGTATACGCCGTGGACAAGTACGGCGATTTGTTATCCTCAAAAACTTGAGCAGGTTTTTTCCTGTTCCACAACAGACACAGGATTGAGTCGTTGTGGTGTCAGCGCCCCTCATCACCCCATCTAGACCAGCCATAATGGCAGATACAAGGGACTCATGTCCTGATCGATGACGGCGCTATACTCCCTCGAAGTGCCTTCAAAGTTAATCAGCCGCAGATTGGTACACAGCTATTATGCTTCATATTGAGGGAGATTTAACAATTTAGATGCCACTGATGAGGACTTGAGGGGACATCTGTGAGCCAGAATACGTTTATGATAATGACACTCACGCCAAATTTTTCGACCACCATAGTTCAAGTGTTGCTGGTTCATCTTGATTCATCCCATGCCTTTGCCCCTGATACCTTAAGGGAATGGACTTGTCCTCAATGGGTCATTGTCCACGACCAAGACATAATAGTTAATAGAAGCATGGGGATGTTTCACCGTGACTAAACAGAAGACAATTCAATCGCTGATTGCTGATATTGATAGCCTCCTTGCCAAGTTGGACTCCCGTTTCCCTTGGTCTAAATCCAACGACTTAGCCCGCGATCGCCAAGTTTTGGAACGAGTGCGTAGTTATTTGCTGTCGATGCAGCAAGAAGAATTGGCAATGACGCCAACCCAGCAATCAGCCGTTAGACCGATTATGCAAGCGGTGGCTCAAGAAATGGAGAGTATACGCCAACAGGTGAGTGCACCCTTGCTCTCTGAATTGTCTGACTTGCGTCAACAGCGAGAGTCTTTGACCCAAGAAATTCAGCAACTTGAACTCCAAAAACAGCAATTGCTCAATACTCTGACACCGATGGGGGGGGGACAAGAGCAAGCACTCCCAGCATTTGCTCAGGATTTAATTAACCAGTCAACTGAACGCCTGACGCAACAGTTGGCTCAAATATTACTAAATTTAGAAGCCCAACTGCTCAACGCTTCATCAACATCGGGATCACTAGGACAGCAAGCATCGGCGATGATGTCGCCACAAGAACGTTTGCAGCAACTGCGACAACTCCAAAAAGAGAGCGATCGCATGTTGATCAATATAGACGCCAACCAACGGACTCTCTTTGAGGCACTCAATCGTGATTTACAGGGGTATCAGCAGTCTTTGTCTCAAGGGATTGACAAAATGCACCGCTTGAGCAACCAAGGAGAGCTGTTATTTACAGCCCTTGTCAATCGCCTCGCTCAGTTATTGGGACGAGAAACCTCAACCTTGGTGCAATCTTCTCTACCCTGGTCAGAGGCGGCGGAATTATCTGAGTCAAGACCCAGTTCAACATCATCACCACCAAAACCCAGCAGTATCTTTGTCGGAGTTGATCCGGTTTCTCAGCCTGAATTCAACGTGACCCTATCTGCCAACGCCTCAACCCCGTCCCCACAAATGCCGGTTCAGCTTTCGTCTAATATTCCCGATCAGCAATCCACCCCAGAACTGGAGACAGAAAATTTAGCCGAAAATTCCCTAGACGCATTGATTGGCTGGGATATGGATACCCCAATCCCAGTAAACTCAACCCTAAATTATTCAGAATTTCCCGATCTAGATTTCTTATTAGACATCGATAGTGAACAGGAGTCCACAACACCATCATTCCTATCCGTCCCAATCACTCAGGCGGACGCCACTAAACCAGTACAACCAGACATTGCCGCTCAAAATGAAGCAGAGAACCGCCACCATGAAATTGATGAGTTGTATAATACCCTATTTGGCACAGACTTTGCTCAAGACACCAATATAAGAGCTTCCGCAAATACCGTCGAGGTGACCGATGCTAATCCCTCAGTTGCATCAATAACCACAACGGATTGGCAAGAGGATCACTCAACCGATCAGGCTGTAGGCGAGAATGTATCGGTTGAGGTTGTTGATTATCTATTTGACGGAGTTATTGATCCCGCCGAGGAAACGAGTTCACCAGAACCCTCGGTGGAAGGCGTCAATCATGATCTGCTATCTTGGGAAAGCTTACTATTTGAAACCCCAAAAACGGACGCCCCGATTGACTCAGAGTTAGTTGCAGTACCCGAAACAGGAACTCATCCTCACCAGGAAGCACTCAGCGAGTCTCAAGACGTTAAAACGATTACCGCCCTAACCGATTTACTCGATGAAATGGGGTTAAGTGATTCCTCCCCCGTTACCGAACTCCCATCCATGGCGGCGACTCGTGAGGAAGAATGGTTTCTGGAAAACCCAGGGGAAACTAATTCCCCAGTTACTTCAGTTGATGACTACTATATTCCCGCCTCACCAGACGAAGATTTACTGATAAGGGAGGAATTTCAGCAGTTTTCTGGTCAAGAGATTCGTCTAGACCAAAGTACCCTCCAGCAGCTTAGTGAAGACCTGCACAGCTTTGAATCGGTAGACCATCTAAATATTGTCCCTCAGCCATCCCCATCGCGCGATCGCATCGTCCCACCCCCAAGCTTCGATTTAGACTCAATCCAGTCTTTGCCTATGTCAGAGGAGTTGTTAGCAGAAGATTGGGAAGAGTTTGCCCTCCACGACCTATCCCAAGAGGATGTTATCTTCCCAGATTGGCAACAGACAAGCCCCACTGACCTAGACTCCCGCACACCCGATCCTTTGGTGAGTGACTCTGAGGACACGAATCCACCACAATCTCCAGCGTCGGAGGACGTTGCTGATGATTTGTCTGAGGAATCTATTGACATAGAAGGAGAAGATGTGGTAGAAGAATACGTCTTGGAAGATTCAGTAACTCCTGATCAAAATTCCATGAGTCAACCGCAAGAAACGTCTTTAGAGGATGGGGTGAATTAAACCTACTTAAATCTGTGTAAACAGATTGATTCACCCACCAGGGGCAGGATTAGACCTACGTTAGAGCGGTCAAGACACCTAGGAATTCGCTAGTTCGCTCTTCTCTGTCGGTTGAGATTAAGGAATGCT
>NZ_JAVJZI010000287.1:0-70303 GCF_040223135.1 Coleofasciculus sp. G3-WIS-01 | reverse complement strand
AATCCGCCCGACCGATTACCTCGTCTAACTTACGATACCCTAACCGTGCCAGGAGCGATCGCACTTCTTCGGCAACAAAGTAGAAAAAGTTGACCACATGATCCGGTACCCCGATAAACCGCTTCCGCAAATGCTCCTGCTGTGTCGCCACCCCAACCGGACAGTTATTCGTGTGACAAATTCGCGCCATGATACAGCCTTCAGCAATCATCGCCACCGAACCAAAGCCATATTCTTCCGCGCCCATTAACGCCGCCATGACTACATCCCAGCCGGTTTTGAAGCCGCCATCTGCCCGTAAAATCACGCGATCGCGCAATTGATTCCTCATCAGCGCTCGATGTACCTCAGTGACACCCAACTCCCAAGGAACACCGGCATGTTTAATCGAACTTAAGGGAGATGCGCCGGTTCCACCATCATGACCAGAAATTTGGATCACATCAGCATTTGCCTTAGCCACACCCGCTGCGATCGTACCAATGCCAATTTCCGCCACCAATTTTACCGACACCTTCGCCTCTGGATTAATTTGATGCAGGTCAAAAATCAGTTGAGCGAGGTCTTCAATCGAATAGATATCGTGGTGGGGGGGTGGTGAAATCAGCGGTACACCAGCTTTAGAGCGCCGCAGCATAGCAATATAAGGACTCACCTTTTTCCCTGGTAACTGTCCCCCTTCTCCGGGTTTCGCACCCTGAGCCATTTTAATTTCCAATTGTTTGCCACTCATCAGGTACTCTGGCGTTACACCAAAGCGCCCTGAGGCTACCTGTTTAGTCGCAGAACTCGCTGTATCCCCATTTCGCAGCCCTTTAAGATGAGGCAATGTGGGCGAATTTCCTTGATCATCCACATCATCCAGGATTTTAAACCGAACTGGGTCTTCCCCACCTTCACCGGAATTTGACTTCCCGCCAATCCGATTCATGGCAATTGCCAAGGTTTCATGTGCTTCCCGCGACAGGGAACCCAATGACATCGCCCCAGTACAGAAGCGCTGGACAATCTCAGCGACAGGTTCTACCTCCTCGATCGGGATTGGGGCGCGATCGCTCCTGAAGTCTAACAAATCCCGTAACGCCGTCACTGGGCGCTCTTCGAGGTATTTTTTATAGACCTCATAGTGGTCATAGGCTGTCTGTTCGTTGTCGGTTTTGCCGTTTGAGTTTTTGACCGAGACACCTTGACCCTTAAAAGACGCTACGGCTTTATGCAGCGCCTTTGCCATCTCCGGGCTATTCATGTGATATTCCCCACCGGGACGATACTGGATAAACCCAAAGTTTTCCAGTTTCTTACCCGTCAAATCGGGGAACGCCCGTTGATGGAAAGCCATCACTTCCTGTGCCAATTCTGCCAAATTCAAACCACCCAAGCGGGAGGTTGTACCGCGAAAGGCTAAATCTAATACCTCTGCACCAATTCCCAATGCTTCAAAAATCTGCGCCCCTTGGTAAGACGACAGTAAAGAAATCCCCATTTTAGAGAGGATTTTCAATAAACCCGCTTCCACCGCCTTACGGTAATTTTTCTGTGCCTCTTCAATCGTTAAGGGCTCAATTTTACCCCGATCCATCAGTTTCTGCGTCTTGGGATTCGACCACCACTGACGCACGGATTCCAATGCCAAATAGGGATGAATTGCTGAAGCCCCATAACCAATTAAACAAGCAAAATGATGAGTACTCCAACATTGTGCCGTTTCCACAACTAGGGATGCTTTCATCCGCAACCCTTCGCGAATCAGATGATGGTGAACCGCCCCTACTGCTAATAGCGGGGGAATATAACTGGTTGTTTCACCCACACCCCCGCCAATTTTATCGCTCAAAATCAGGACTTTTGAGCCAGATTTCACCGCTTGATCAGCTTGGTCACACAATTGGTCAATGGCATTTTTTAGCCCATCCGGACCCGCGCTAATTTCAAATAAAGTTGAGAGTTCTGTGGTGGCAAATCCAGAGGTTTTTACCGCATTTAACTCCACTTCATTCAGCACAGGGGTTTTCAGTTTCAGCAGTTGGGCATACTCTGGTTTGGCATCTAGCAGATTACCCCGTTGACCCAGTTCTATACTCAAGGACATAACCAGGCTTTCCCGCAAGGGGTCAATCGGTGGATTGGTTACCTGGGCAAAGCGCTGTTTAAAATAGTCATAAAGCAAACGTGGCTTATCAGAGAGGATAGCTAAGGGAGTATCATCCCCCATACAAAACGTGGCTTCTTTCCCTTGAGTGGTCATCGGTTCCAGGATCATATCCAAATCCTCAGCCGTATAACCAAAGGCGGTTTGCTGCTTTAGTAACGTCTGGGCGTCTAGTTGGGGATTATCCGTAAAAGGTTGAGCGGATAAAACCTGACGATGCTGTTTTAGCCAGTCTCCGTAGGGTAAGCGTTGGGCAACTCGCTGTTTGATCTCCCAGTTTTTGAGAATTTCGTGGTTGGCTAAATCCACAGCAATCATCTGTCCAGGTCCTAGTCTACCCTTTTCCACGATTTCCGCTTCGGGTAAGTCTACGACTCCAGCTTCTGAGGCGACAACTACATAACCATTCCGAGTAATACTATAACGGGCAGGTCGCAGTCCATTCCGGTCTAGGGTTGCACCAACCACTTGACCATCACTAAAGACTAACAGCGCCGGACCATCCCAAGGTTCTTGAATGCCACTGTAATATTCGTAAAAATCAACAATTTCTGGATGTTCCTGCAAATCGGGTTGATTTTTGTAGGCTTCGGGAACCATGATCATCAAGGCTTCCAAAGGAGAGCGACGCGATCGCACGAGTAACTCAACTATATTATCCAGAGTAGCTGAGTCACTATTATCCGGATCAACTGTTGGTTTGAGATCTTCAATTTGATTCCCCCATACCGGATGCGATAAATCGGCTTCCCTTGCCCGCATCCAGTTAATATTACCCAGCAGGGTATTAATTTCACCGTTATGTCCCAATAACCGCATCGGTTGGGCTAGGGGCCATTTGGGTAGAGTATTTGTACTAAAACGGCGATGATAGACAGCAAAGGGGCTTTGAAATTCAGGATGTGTTAAGTCCAGATAAAATTCACCCAGTACCGCCGAACGCACCATGCCTTTATAGACAATTGTGCGACTCGATAGGGAGCAAATATATAAATCATCAGACCAATGCAGGGTGCCATCCGCTTCTAAAGCATTACCGATGCGACGGCGGGTTTTGTAAAGAAGACGTTCCCGCTCATCCCCAGGCTGATTTGGGCAGCTAACAATAATTTGCTCGATTTGCGGTTGATTTTCTAGGGCTTGGGGTCCAACAACCGATTCGTTTAGGGGGACGACACGCCAACCCAATACGGTGAAACCATCTTGTTTAAAGACTCCGGCAACAATTTCCCGCACTTTAGTCGCCAATGTCCCATCTTGGGGTAAAAATACCATACCCACCGCCAACTGTTCTGTTGGTGGCATGGTGATTCCTTGTTCCTCAAACCAAGGGTTAAACAAACCCCAAGGAATAGCCGTCATTAAGCCAGCGCCATCACCCGAATCTCGGTCAGCGCTACAGCCGCCGCGATGTTCTAAACAGGTTAAAGCAGAAAGTGCTTGTTCAATCAATTCATGGCTAGCGACACCTGCGACTGAGGCGATAAAGCCAACGCCGCAAGCATCCCGTTCTTCAACTAACCATCGTTGTCCTGGATAGGCTACATCGTCTCGATTCCAAGATTGATGCTGTTGATTTAGGTTGATGCTCCTGTTTGTCATAATATAGTTCCTAGTGTTATTGGTCATTCGTTATTGGTCATTCGTCATTAGAGGTAAGGATTGACGTTAATTCGCTCTCTAGTGATCATTGTGTGAGTCATCTCGTGTCCAGTTGGCGTGGTTGTCCTAATATTTTTATATATACGGTTGGCAGACGGAGTAGCATCAGCCACTAAACTACAGACCCAGAAGGGTGCAACTTTGGTTCTAAAATGAAGCTCTTTAGATGGGGAGACTAATCTTATCGAAAATACCTGGCTATGGCAATCCCCAATGGCATGATTTAGGATATTAGCCAAGTGATCCAAATGGCTTAAAACAATATCCAGGTGGATAGGTGGGGAACATCAGTATGACGTGAACCTTGCTCTAGCGTATTCCCATCCTAGCAGTTGAGACGTGCAGTTGAGGCGTGGTTGGTAATTCCGGTGGCGTTGTGGCGGTTATTGGGATTTGAGGAAGGGGATAGGCTGATTGCTCGTGAGCAGGGAAGCGATTGGTAATGGAAAAGCCGGAGACGATTAAGCAACAATTGAAGGCACGGTTCGCACAGGTGTCCAAAAATCGCCGTTTAGTCGATGAGTTGATCGCTGAACGTCGCGAAGCCGCGAAAAAGGAAGCTACAGAATAACAGTCGTTTTGGATGCTTCGGTGTTGCTGGCTTATCTGAAGGTTAACCGAGTCGGTGATATCAAGTGTAAACTGGGCAGAAGTCGTGCAGGAGTCGATGTCGATGGCATGGTGGATGAGTTCACAGCTTATTTCTATGGGATAGATGTTGAGCCAAGGGAGTCGATAATATTCCTAATATTTGATTAACTTCTTTAATAAAGTAATCGTTTAAATCAATGAAAGCTGTTTGATCAACCAACTTGATAAACTTCCAAATCATTCCTGTGGTAACAGCGCCATAGATAACATCAATTGGAATTTCCTTTTGTTGATTGAAGCGTTGGGCAGCCACCATTTCAGCAATGCATTGTCCTAAACCACTTTTAATATTTTCGTTCTTAGCTTCTACCAGGGTAACGACTGGGGCATATATTTCATACATTTCTGGGGAAGCGGTGAGAATATAATCACAGTATCCATTGAGTCCAACGGTTTGGTCTACGTTGAAATCTGTGCCAGAAAAGAAGCCGACTTGAAAGTTAAAGTGTCGCCGGACTTCTAATAAAACGGGGGCAATAATTAATTCAGAACGTGCTTTTTCTGTGTTGATAGCATTAGCAAGAGGTAAAAATTCGTGCAGCGTGGTTTTGAGGTAGTCGCTGGGTTCAAGAGGAGCAATATCAGGAAAAAGGCGGCTGGTTTCGTTTATAGTTAGGTTAAATGTTGTTCTGACTTTGCTGAGGGTAGTAAAATCGCTGTACGCCATATTTATACGGTTAAGATAGTTTGTTTGACATCATTTTGTTCACCAAGTATAGCAACCGCCAATACGGTTAAGACACTATGGATTTGTAGAGACGTTCCGGTGGAACGTCTCCAAAGAGTGCGTTTGTCCTAATTGATGTGTCTACTGCTATATAGCATTTCTCATAGGATGAGGTACATAAGTGTGGGCGCAAGCCTTGCGCCCCTACATTCGGGTGTACTATTAGCACTTGAGAACCGCTATTATAACGGTTTGTTCTACACGTTGTAGGCAACGTCTTTACTGTAGCCATCCCCTGTTTTACCAAGGACTTCCTACTAACGTAAATGCACTCCAATAATAAGGATGAGTTAGTTCTTTATCTGGTAATTCAGCCAACTGGGACGGTAAAGGAATAGTACGATTCGGCGTAATCAGTTGACCCTTTTCAAGTCGCACTTCACCCCGAATCATCGCTAACTGTGTTTGTCGTAAGGCTTCAGCTTTAATCGGCGCTTGTTTTAATTGGGAATAAAAAGTTGTCATTAATCCCAATGTGGCTTCATCACTCACGTACCAGAGACTTCCCAAGGCAGATTTTACCCCAGCTTGTACCGCTAATCCGGTAAATCCTAACTCCGCCTCTTCATCTCCTAAAGCGGTGCGACAGGCGCTTAATACCATTAGTTCCACTGGGGGGTTATTTAATCCCAGTTCTCGGATTTGGTCAAGGGTTAACTTGGTCTGCCAAAACTGAATATAAGAGTTTTCGGGTTTGCCGGATTTAAACTCACCATGGGTGGCTAGATGCAGAATGCCAAAAGGGGTTTGAGTCCGAACTGTTTTCAGTTGTTGGAGTGTAAACGTGGAATTGAGAAACGATTGACCTTGCCAAAGTTTCTCCGTAATTGTTGCTAACTCTACCGGAACAGCGGGTAAGGGATTTTGATTGGTAAATTCAGAGGCACCCATCGCCAATACTGCCAGATTCTTTACATCCACATAGCGCGTATCGGTTAAGGAGATACTGGGCATTAAATTAACATTGTATTTCTCCAAGAGAAATTGCTCCCCATCATGCAGTACTGCCATGGGTAGGGAACGTAAGCCACTATCGACGAGAAGGGAAATGGTATCAATTTGGTGAGTATTTAACTCCGCTTCAATGGGAGCAACTAACCATTGATAAAGCTGTTGTGCGGCGGGGAGGTAAGGGCGAGGAATGCGAATATCGGTGACAGCGCGACGTAATTGTTGAGTGGTTTGGAGAACTTTTTCTCGTGTTGCGCCGGGTATGGGACGACGTATGGGTTGCCCCTCAGCGGTGACGATAATTAATTCCAGTTGATCCTGACTGCTGTCGCGTTCAGGTTCAGGGGTTTCTAGTTTTTTGTTGAGATTTAATCCGGGAGTTGGTGTTAGTAAAGGGGCGTTACTGGGAACAAAGACAGCATAGAGTAGTGCGGGTTTCGTTCCCGTTTCTTGTTCAATTCGGCGGAGGATGGCTTGGGATTCGGCTTGGTTGGTCGTTGGAGTATCGGAAAACCCTAAATAATTCTCATACTGACGAGTAAAATATTCCTCAATTTCTGCCACAATGTCGATTTTTAGGTCAGGAATTTGGGCTTGGACGATGGGGGGTGGGTCTTGGGGCAATTGGAGTAGATTAACGGGATTAATCGTTGGATTTGCAGATGATTCATTGATGGGATTGACAGGATTAATTGTTGGATTGGCAGATGATTCATTGATGGGATTGACCGGATTAATCGGTTGAGGGGTTGATGGGGATTGGGGTTCGGGTTGAGGAGTTAATGGCGGTTGAGTTGGGTTATCTGTGTTGGTTAAATCAAAGGGTGTCAACGGTAAACCGTTAGCGGTAGCGATGACTTGATAGTTTCCTGCGACTGTGTTTGCTGTAACCGGATTCTCGGCGATACCTTGAGGATTGGTGAGTACGGTTGTACCGTTACCAAAACTGCCCGATGCACCACTTGATGGGGCATTGAAGGTGATAGGCACACCTGGAATCGGCTGATTAGCAAAGTTCTCTAACACTTGCACAGTCAATGAGTCAGCAAAAGCCGTATTAACGGGTGTACTTTGAGGCGAACCTGTGACATTTAAGGTAAAGCCTTGGGACTCAAATGCACCAATATCAACGAGGTCATTAATAATGCGGGTTGCTCCTCGTTGGTCAGTCGTTATACCAACAGGAATATTGGCATTATTTCCTGCATCTAGGGCGGGACTACCTGGAACAAGGGCATGGGTTTGAGTTGAGCCGCCATTGTCCGCTAAGGGAGCAAGAATTTGGTTAATATTGGTAATACCTAAACTGGCAAAAGTGAGGTCACTGCCTGTACCGATAGTACCGTTTGCGCCTGTGGGGTCGCCAATTAGGTTATTCGCATCACCATTAATAGTAGCTCCACCCGAAACATCAGGGTGAATCCTACCGCCGAGATCAAAATTACCGGCAACAATGCTGTTGCGGATGGTTAAAGTGTTGCCGCCAACAAGAGTTGAATTATAGATACCACCGCCATCTCCTATCCCATTGCCATCGGAGTCGGCTGTGTTATTGGTGATAGTGCTGTTAATGATTATGCCGCCACCACGGGTGTTAATACCGCCGCCGTCACCTGTTGTTGTATTGCCACTTATGGTGCTGTTGATAATGGTTACTCCACTCCTACTGAAAAGACCGCCGCCAAGTCCGACAAGACCGTCGCTCAATGCGCTTGCCGAATTTCCATTGACAGTGCTGTTGGTCAGGGTTACGGTATCTGCGCTGCGGATGCCACCACCAAGATTGTCACTCACCGTGCTGTTTTCCAGTAGCACCGCACCATTACTGATAATGCCACGACCAGAATTACCCCTCACCGTACTGGTATTGAGAGTGACTGTACTATAGATGCTGAGAATGCCGTCACGGGAATTTTCACTCACAGTGCTGTTGTTGAGTGTCACCGCACGCCCAGCGTAAATGCCAAAAGCCAAATTATTACTCACACTGCTATTGTTGAGTGTTACTGCATGTTCTTGGTTAAAAATGCCGTCACTGGAATTGTCATGCACAGTACTGTTGTTGAGTGTCACTGCACCTTGAGCGGAAATACCGTCACCAGAATTATTATTCACAGTACTGTTGGTCAGAATTACGGGATCTATGCTGCGAATGCCGTCACCAAGATTGTCACTCACAGTGCTGTTTTCCAGCACCGCACCATTACTGGAAATGCCACGATCAGAATTACCCCTCACCGTACTGTTATTCAGAGTGACTGTACTATGCATGCTGCGAATGCCGTCACCAAGATTGTCACTCACAGTGCTGTTGTTGAGTGTCACCGCACCCGAAGCTAAAATGCCACGACTAGAATTATTACTCACACTGCTATTGTTGAGTGTTACTGTATCTCCTTGGCTAAAAATGCCGTCACCGGTAACAGAACTTATAGAATTACCACTCACAGTACTGTCGGTCAGAGTTACTGCACCCGAAGCGGAAATGCCACGACCCGAATTATTACTCACAGTGCTGTTGGTCAGAGTCACTGTACCAACGCTGCGAATACCACGACCCGAATTATTACTCACAGCGCTGTTTTCCAGTAGCACCGCACCCTTACTAGCTATACTACCAGCGGAAATACCGTCACCGGAATTGTCACTCACAGTACTGTCAGTCAGACGTAGCGTTCCCTGTCCAATATTCCAAGCTATACCACCCGCAGCGAGACTAACACCATTCCGAATTT
Organism: Coleofasciculus sp. G3-WIS-01; assembly: GCF_040223135.1. Lineage (NCBI taxonomy): Bacteria > Bacillati > Cyanobacteriota > Cyanophyceae > Coleofasciculales > Coleofasciculaceae > Coleofasciculus > Coleofasciculus sp. G3-WIS-01. Next base: position 61,428 of record NZ_JAVJZI010000287.1, on the reverse strand, counting down.
TCAACGCATCAATAGTGACATTGCCATCCCCCGTAATATCGAAAATACGGAAATTGGGCGTTCCTACAGCAGTACTGCGTTCAACAATGACATTACTGGCACCACCGGAGTCACCATCTATGATCAAATCCCCATTCCTGGTATTAATAGATAACTCATCGGATGTCAGCGTCACCTCAGTTAACCCAGGTACAAAGCGAATCTCATCATCTCCATCAGCCGCATTAGCATTCAGAATCGCTTGTCGCAGTGAACCTATCCCAACATCATTCCCATTCGTAGTTGTAAATACCTGTAACGTATCCCCATAATTCGCTAACACACTCCCCTCAAACGGTGCAGTCGCCTCAATCTCCCCCACACTCCGTTCTAACTGCCAATCTCCCCCGAACCCAGTCAAATTCGTAGAACCTGCCACATCTGCACCTGTGTAAAGTGCCAAGGTATTCAGCAAAGCGTCACCACTATTCCCCAATGCCACAAGACAGGCATAGAGTAAAATATCTGCCCCTACATTCAATCCCTGATTCCACGTCGCCATTTGAGGTTGATATTGACCGATCGTGTTACTATCTACAAAAGCATTCCCTAACCAGAAATTCCCCTCACTCCCTTCGGAAACAATATGCAGCGCATCGACTAAACTTAGTCCTGGTGTGGTTAGGGTTTCGGTAATCTTCTCCATGCCATTTTCATTCGGCGTAACCACCACCGTCGTGGTTCCCGCCTCACCCCCGAAGAGTAAATTACTGTAGTTGGGGACAGTCGCATCTAGGAAAATGTAGCTGTTCGCATCGGTTGGATTAGCGGCAAACCGAGTAACAGTAGGGGCGCTGTATTCCCCGTTATCCGTGCGAATCAGAATTTCGGGGTTGCCAATGGGGTTAACATCATTCGCCGCCGCCAGATGGACTTGATTCCCCTCAACCTGACCCGCAATTGTCACATTTCCCGCCGTATCTAGGGGATGATTGGTATCTGTTAACCTGAGTTCATCGTTGGCATCAACACGGATTCCTGTGTCATCTTGAAGTTCAGAACCCGTGAGTAACCGGGCTAAATCTGTCGCCTGAATCCCACTCTCCAAATCAGCCGGACTAATTTCTAAGCCCAACACCATTCCCGCTTGGTTAATCCTGACGGTTCTATTTTCAGGGACAGCCGTAATCGTAATCGTCCCATTGGCAGTGCTGAGGGTTCCAGTATTGATGACACTACTCCCGATTAAAGCCAAGTTTCCTTGGTTAAAGTCAAGTTCAGCCGCGTTGACAATACTGCCATTATCACCCGTAAAAACAAATTGATTCGGCGCACCAACCAGATTTTGATAGTTAACATTGCCTGTCGCCGGAAAGAAGCCACTCTCAAAACCAATCGCATCAGCAGTCGTAACCGTTAAACTGCCAGGAATATTAAAACTTGCCCCTTGAGTAAATACAATCCCGGCGGGGTTCATCAGCAGTAGGTTACTATTACCCCCGGTGACTTGGAGTAACCCTTGGATAATCGAAGGGTTTCCGCCAGTAACTCGCCCGAAAATCGTTTGGATAGTAGGATTGGAGAGAAAGTTGGCAATTTCGTTGGGTGAGAGTCCGAGTTCCCCGAAGGAGTGGAATACCTTAGAGTCAACTTGTGTACCCCCCGTAATCGTGTAGGTATTACCCTCCTGTTGAATCATTGTACCCGTGCCATCGGAAGCTGGCGTGATAGATTGGGCAAGGGTTTGGGGCGCAAGGGTGGTTAGTCCCAGCAGGGGGAGAAGGGCAATAGCGATGTTGCGGCAATCTACCATGATGTTTGGGGGACTTTTATTAGGAGGGGAATTCCTATTATTCTCTCATGATAGTAGGACATTCGGCATTTTTATGGGTGCGATCGCGCAACTCGCTTCCAATTTTACCAAAAAAACTGTTCATAGTTATCATGACTCCCAATCCAAAACCAGGTTACTGTATCCTATTGTAAAATTCCAATAGCTCGGTAATTTCGGGTAATTCTCACTGACCAAATATCCTGATCGCGATTAATACATTTAAAGTGTAAAGAGGGATGAAAAGGATTATTTGACCACAAACATTTGTTGTTTCGCCAGTTTCGCTGCTTCTACTAACTTATTTTGTGTTTTACGAAAAGATTGCTCCCACTTTAATTCATCTTCAATATCAGCAATATAGTCCCGTAAATGCTCAATAATTCGCTCCTGCTGTGCATCAGGGAGAGATTCTAAAATTTTAATGACAGTGGCTATATTTTGCTTTAACATTTTTGATTTAAATAGTACAATTTTAATCAATATACTTAAAATATAACAGTTTTTCCTGATTTAAGGGCATTAGTCAATTGTTCAATGTAGAGGAATTCATCGTGCTTGCCCGCTTCATGGTCTCATGCGATCGCTAAAATCCTGCAACACTTTCCTGTACCCGATGCGACTGATTCAACCTGTGCGATCGCGAATTCTATAGCTACAGGCGCACACATTTTCCCACGATAACAATATACCATAAAACCTTAGTTTTGCAGCGCCTTTTGAAAGGTTTTAATAGCATCTACATGATTCACAATATTGATGCAACGTAATAACAAATCTAGATCAATCCCTCTAACCTCCTCACTACTCTTAATCTGTTCATAGTCAAGTGTATTCCCCTCTCCTCGCAGGTGATAAAGCTCTAACACCCCATCTTCCCAAAACCACACTTCCTTGATCTTCAGCCGCTTATAAATCTCCAACTTGTTGATACCGCCACTGGTAAACACTACCTCAATCACCAGATCTGGATGAGTTCGACCTGGAGCCAGTTTATAGGATTTATCGGCTTCTCGCTTGACGGCGACTCCTTCACTTTCCAACGTCATTGAGCCAGTTGGAGTAAAGTCAAATCCTGCCATCAATAGATAAAGCTCCAACAATGCACCAATTCTTTCCTTAACGGTTTCATGAGGTTCTCCTGGCATTCGTCGTATCTCCAAAACTCCATCTAAAAAAGAAAGTCGATATCCTGGACGGTCTAACAATTGTTCAACAGCTTTGAACTCTCGCCATGTCATTCCCTCAAACAAAAGGGGGGATTCCTTCTTGGGTGTTGCGATCGTGGCTAAAGTCATTTGAGTCTCCCGTTTTTTCGATTATAAATCAACTCAAAATTGGACAGGTCTCCCACCCACCCTTTCTTTTAAAGTCAATGACTATTTTAACTTAAAAGCAAATTGCCAGGGAACCTTTGAGTGGAGATTGCTGTCAACAGCAAAACAGCACAGGTAAAGATTAGCTTTGATTATTGAACGAACTTTTCTAATAGACATACAATACAGTAATTAGTTTATCTGTACGTTTAAACGTTAATTCATCTCACGCCAAAGCCAAGATTATGACAAAGGGGTTCTCACGGAATAAAGCCAAAATTGTGATCGGACTCTTAGCAATTTGCGCTTCATGCCTAGGTTTAGCCGCTAAACGTGTTAATTCTGCGGAATCCCTAGCAATAGAGAGTCTAACCATGGGGGAAATTCTGCAACGTTTAGTTGTTCAGTCAACCCTTGAACTCGATCGCGAATGGGTAGAAGCTGAAGCCGTTACCCCCTCAGCTTCTCCCTCACCTCAGACGCAAACTTTCGCTCAAACCCCGACTCAAGTCGTTGGCGGGGGGACAAAACTCTCCTTAAATGGTCGTATCGTACCCCTTGCTTGGAAACAGTGGCAAGTTGGGGGAGTCATACGCACGGGTATCACTGATGTGGGAGTCCAACAACTCTTCGGACTGGAATTGTTGAGTACCCGCAATTGGACGCGACAACCGATACAGTGGTTCTCTAATCCCCTGAGTACGCCTCTGGTTCTGGTGGCTCACCATCGTGATGCTTATCGCTATTTAGATATTACAGAGTTTGCCCAACAGATGGGATGGCAATTCCAAGCCCAAGGAGATACATTAGCTCTAACGTCTGTACCTGCACGGTTAGAGAGTATCCGACAAGAGACGCAGCTATGGGGGTTTAGGATGATTCTTGATTTAGATCGTCCCACACCTTGGCAAGTGAGCAGAAGCCCCGGTGAAGGGGTGATTATATTAGACGCGATCGCGAATCCGTCTGTGATTGAACAGTTTACCCCACCTCCGGCGGTGGAAGATGAGGAAGATGAGGGAAATAACTCAACACTCAACACCCAACACTCAAAACTTAGTCAGGGCGGGTTTAGTCACATCCGGGTGAAGCAAGAAATGATAGTAGTAAAACCCGCCCCTACACACTCAACACTTAAAACCTCCCCCATTGAGGGGGATGAGAAAAACAATGCAGCGCCGGAGAATCAACCGATTATCCGCGTTGAAACGAATCAAACCCAAACCACTATCGGCGTTTCGATTCCAGATGGTCTACGGTTACACGTCTTTAGCTTACCTAATCCCAATCGCTTAGTCATCGAACTTCGACCGGATGCCATGGTGGAAAAAGATATTCTGTGGGCACCGGGTATCTGGTGGCGTCAGCGGACTGTGACTCTGGGTGATACTCGATTTCCTTTGGTGTGGCTAGAGGTTGATCCCAAAAATCCCCAAGTCAACCTGAAACCGATTTGGAGTAATCCCACAAATCAAATGGGAACCGCCCCCCTGATCCAAACCGCCCAGTTGTGGCAAGCCTCAGCCGCCATCAATGGTGGTTTTTTTAACCGCAATAATCAACTGCCCTTAGGTGCCATCCGCCGCGATGGACGCTGGTATTCTGGACCCATTCTCAACCGAGGTGCGATCGCGTGGACGGATCAGCATCAATTCAAATTTGGACGTCTCAGCCTTCAGGAAACCTTAATCACCGCCAAGGGAGAACGTTTTCCGATTCTGTTCCTGAATAGCGGTTATGTGCAAGCCGGGAGATCTCGCTATACTCCAGAATGGGGCGCAATCTACACCCCGTTAACCGATAATGAAGTGATCTCGGTTGTGCAAAATAATCAGATTACGGCTCAATTACCGGGAGGTTTAGCGGGTAAGGAGCCGTTTCCTATTCCAGTTAATGGCTATCTTCTCATAGACAGAGGCAGTGATCCAAAAGTTGCGGTAAGTACTCTCACGATTGGCACACAAGTTCAGATTGAACAGAAAACCTTGCCGATTGAGTTTAATAATTATCCTCATATCCTCGGTGCTGGTCCGTTGTTACTGCAAAATCGCCAAATTGTGCTAGATGCCCAAGCTGAAAAGTTTAGTGATGCCTTTGCTCAACAAGCAGCTATTCGCAGTGCGATCGGGATCACGGCAAATGGCACAATAATTATTGCCGCCATGCACAATCGCCTCGGTGGTAGAGGTCCCAACTTAACCGAAACAGCACAGTTGATGCAGCAACTCGGAGCCGTTGATGCACTGAATCTCGATGGTGGGAGTTCCACTGGACTGTATTTAGGGGGTCATCTTCTGGATCGTTCTCCTTACACAGCCGCCCGGGTTCACAATGCTTTGGGACTCTTTCGACCCAATTTCCCCTAAGTAGGTTGCTGGAAATCAACTGAACCCTGTTAAGTTATGTAAAAATTTCTCAAATCCTTACAAATGACGAACACTAAGCTAGCTCTAACCTTTAACATCTTCTTCTTTATCTGCCAGAGCTTTTATCTAAAGTTTCGATAAAGCTCAAGTCTCTCAATGTGAAGACTTTCTACAATTTGACGTATCTATCCCCTAATGGGTGCAAAATCTAAGATGAATTTGCTAATCTTAACTGTAGTTGGCTTTTGTGTTGTTGATAACCGGGCAATAGCTAAATACCGGATTTAACCTTTTGATCGCAATTAATGCCTGCGGGAGGCGGGCGGCTGCCTGTGGACGCTGAGTAAGACCAATAAAGGGCAACCTTTGGAGGCATCGGCGGATGAAGCGGGAAACCCTAAAGACGAATAAGACCGTCCTTGTTTTAAGAAGTTGGAGGTTCCCCAACTTCAGCGAAGCAAGTTGGGGTACTTCACTACCGTAACTATTTTCAGGAGAAATACTATGGTTCAGCAAGCAGTTCCTCAAGATTCGGCGATTACCCTGCCCAGATCGTTGACTGCCGAAGGCGCTGCCGCTACAGAACTAAGACCTTGGGGTTCATTTACTGTTCTGGAAGAGGGGCGAGGATACAAGATTAAGCGCATTGAGGTGAAGCCCGGTCATCGCCTCAGCCTGCAAATGCACTACCATCGTAGTGAACACTGGATTGTTGTCAGCGGCATGGCAAAGGTTATTTGCGGAGATAAGGAATTATTGATTCATCAAAATCAGTCCAGTTATGTTCCTCAAGGACATGCTCATCGCCTAGAAAATCCAGGTGTTATTCCCCTGGTATTAATAGAAGTGCAGAATGGCGAGTACCTTGGCGAAGATGACATTATTCGCTATGAAGATGACTATGCCCGCAACGAGTGTGACACAGAATAGGTGCGGCTTACAGCAGTAGCTAGTACGGCTTCCAGGGAAGTCGAAGGTTAATATCGGTTTAGCTTGGTAAATTGTTAATTACACTGTGCTGTACTAGCTTGACGCTAAATGAACTCCTCCCTAATACTAAGGGGGGAAATTTTTTTGCCTCAAGTGACGAAAGTTCTTATCGTCATCAATTAAAGGAGTTTTCTAGAATTGCCTGTCAAGAGGATTTCTAAGCCAGGACAAAAACGATGATTACACTGAGTCAAGCGGCGACCAATGAAATAAGACGCCTCAAGACCAAGCACCAGCAACAGCAAGCTCGATTACGCTTAGGCGCGAAGCCAGGGGGATGTGCTGATTTATACTATACTCTGGAGTTTGATGATGCCGTCAGAGCGAGCGATCGCGTCTATGACACTCAAGGTATCACTGTCGTCGTGGATGAAGCGAGCATCAAGTATTTAACCAACCTAACCTTGGATTATTCAGAAGATCTTATGGGTGGTGGGTTTCGCTTTTATAACCCCAATGCCATTGAAACCTGTGGCTGCGGAAACTCGTTTCGAGTCAAGGCGTGATCTAACTTTCACGGTATATGGCGCTACGTGAGTATCAATTGTGTAGGGGCGGGTTTCACCACTATCTTTTCGGTTGCAACCCGATTTAACTCGCGCCCGCCCAGACGCTTCTTTCATCGCGTCTCTACAATAGTTTCTAGACTTCCCGTGAAAAGTCAAGGCGTGATCAATGCTCCTAGGTGTAAGGAGTAGCAAATGACGAATGACCAAGGACAAAGGACAAAAACATTGACATTGTTGCCCAAAAGTCAGTACAATCAGAATTTGTCAATACGTTCAAACAATTAAGGAATTTTACGCGCCGTAACTCATGCCCACTATCCAGCAGCTCATTCGTAGCGAACGCGCCAAAATCAAGGCGAAAACCAAATCGCCTGCACTGAAACAATGTCCACAAAGGCGGGGTGTTTGCACCCGAGTCTACACGACAACCCCCAAAAAACCGAACTCAGCCCTGCGGAAAGTGGCAAGGGTACGCCTGACATCAGGTTTTGAAGTGACGGCGTATATTCCTGGAATTGGTCATAACCTTCAAGAACACTCGGTCGTGATGATTAGAGGAGGACGGGTTAAAGATTTACCCGGGGTTCGATATCATATTATTCGGGGAACGCTAGATACGGCAGGTGTGAAAGATCGCAAGCAGGGTCGTTCCAAGTACGGAACCAAGCGTCCTAAGTAAGCAAAGAGAGCTTTTAAAAATCTGCCCACACCTGGCTCAACTTGCCCATAGCGGTTTAGGTTGGGTAAGCTGCCCTGGAAAATGGGAGATGATGTGACTAGGTTTTTCTGGCTGGGTTTTTCTGGATTTTTCCAAGCAACCCTTAAACCTGGGGAAAAGAAAATCAATTCCCGGATAATTTGTTAAATTTGCCAACGGATTATGTATTTTGTAAAGGCTTACTATGTCTCGTCGTACAGTTGTTAAAAAGCGCCCTGTCCCCCCTGACCCGGTTTATAACAGCCGTTTGGTTAGTATGATGGTGCGCCGGATTATGCGTCATGGAAAAAAATCTCTGGCATCTGGAGTTATATATGACGCCTTCAAAATTATTGAAGAACGCACAGGTAACGAACCTCTAGAGGTATTTGAAAAAGCGATACGGAATGTCACCCCGTTAGTAGAAGTGAAAGCCCGTCGGGTTGGAGGGGCAACATATCAAGTTCCCATGGAAGTCCGCTCAGAACGCGGAACAACATTAGCTATGCGCTGGCTGATTCAGTTTTCCCGAAGTCGCTCAGGGAAAAGTATGTCGAGTAAATTGGCAAATGAGCTGATGGATGCGGCAAATGAAACCGGGAATGCCATTCGTAAACGGGAAGAAACCCATCGGATGGCAGATGCCAATAAAGCGTTTGCCCATTATCGCTACTAACTCAGTTAGACCGATGAATGAGAGCACTTGCGAAGGCTAAAGGTTGATTCGGGGGGTTCCGTGAGGAATAACCAATAACCTAGCTAGCTGGCTTTTTGAGGAGCGAATAGGACAAAGGAGAAAGAACAAATCCCTAAAAAGTTAAACAAAGTATAGAATTGTAAAGAGATAGCAACGTGGAAACTTGCGGCGACGAAGGAGGTAGCTGTGGCACGTACCATCCCGCTTGAGAAAATACGCAATATCGGGATTGCAGCCCACATTGATGCGGGCAAGACAACAACAACCGAACGGATTCTGTTTTACTCAGGAATCGTTCATAAGATAGGCGAAGTCCATGAAGGGACAGCCGTGACCGACTGGATGGAGCAAGAGCGGGAACGGGGAATTACAATTACTGCTGCGGCCATCAGCACAAACTGGCTGGATCACCGGATTAACATCATTGATACACCGGGTCACGTAGACTTCACAATTGAAGTTGAGCGTTCGATGCGGGTTTTGGATGGTGTGATTGCTGTGTTCTGCTCAGTGGGAGGTGTCCAGCCCCAATCGGAAACTGTGTGGCGGCAAGCGGATCGCTACCGGGTACCGAGGATTGCCTTTGTCAACAAGATGGATCGCACGGGTGCTAACTTCTTCAAAGTATACGAGCAACTCCGCGATCGCCTGCGTACCAATGCAGTTGCGATCCAAATTCCCATCGGCAGTGAAAATGATTTCCACGGTATTGTCGATCTTGTCCAAATGCGTGCCCGGATTTATAGCAATGACCTGGGTACGGATATGCAAGACACAGAAATTCCGGAAGATGTTCAAGAGCTAGCCCAAGAATACCGAGTCAAGCTCATCGAAGCCGTAGCCGAGACAGATGAAGCGCTCTTAGAAAAGTATCTGGCGGAAGAAGAACTCACCGAAGACGAAATTCGGTCTGCTTTGCGTAAAGGTACAATTGCGGGAACAATTGTCCCGGTGCTGTGTGGTTCAGCCTTCAAAAATAGAGGAGTACAACTACTCCTAGATGGAGTGGTGGACTATCTACCATCTCCCCCGGAAGTTCCGGCAATTCAGGGACTATTGCCCGATGGTACACCTGAAACCAGACCTGCAGACGATGAAGCTCCCCTAGCGGCCCTGGCATTTAAGATCATGTCAGACCCTTATGGTCGTTTAACCTTCATGCGGGTCTATTCGGGAGTTCTGCAAAAAGGCAGCTATATTCTCAACTCCACTAAAGATCAGAAGGAACGTATATCCCGTCTGATTATTTTGAAATCCAACGAACGGATTGAGGTCGATGAGCTACGGGCTGGCGATCTCGGTGCAGCGATTGGTCTAAAGCAAACGACAACGGGTGATACAATTTGTGGTGAAGAATCGCCAATTATTTTGGAATCGCTTTATGTTCCAGAGCCGGTGATTTCGGTAGCCGTAGAACCCAAAACCAAACAGGATATGGAGAAGCTTTCCAAAGCCCTCCAAGCCTTATCGGAAGAAGATCCGACATTCCGGGTGAGTATCGATCAAGAAACCAATCAAACCGTGATTGCGGGAATGGGTGAACTCCACCTGGAAATTCTGGTGGATCGGATGCTGCGGGAGTTCAAAGTTGAAGCCAATGTGGGTGCCCCTCAGGTGGCTTACCGGGAAACAATTCGTAAATCCGTGCAAGCGGAAGGCAAGTTTATCCGTCAAAGTGGCGGTAAAGGCCAGTACGGTCATGTTGTCATTGAATTGGAGCCAGGTGAATCCGGTAGTGGGTTTGAATTTGTCTCCAAGATTGTTGGTGGTTCCGTACCGAAGGAATTTATTTCCCCGGCTGAGCAGGGTATGAAAGAAGCCTGCGAATCGGGTATCCTGGCTGGGTATCCTCTCATTGATGTCAAAGCCACATTAGTTGATGGCTCTTACCACGATGTTGATTCTTCGGAAATGGCATTCAAAATTGCCGGTTCGATGGCAATTCGACAAGCGGTGATGAAGGCTTCACCCGTGCTACTAGAGCCTATGATGAAAGTGGAAGTTGAAGTGCCTGAAGACTTTCTCGGAGATGTCATGGGCGATCTCAACTCCCGCCGTGGTCAAATTGAAGGAATGGGTACCGAAGAAGGCATTGCCAAAGTTTCTGCTAAAGTTCCATTAGCCGAGATGTTTGGTTATGCTACGGATATCCGGTCTAAGACCCAAGGTCGAGGTATCTTCTCAATGGAGTTTAGCAACTACGATGAAGTGCCTCGTAACGTGGCTGAAGCTATCATTGCTAAGACCAAAGGGAACGCATAACTAAGAAAAGGAAAACGTAATTCATGGCACGCGCAAAGTTTGAAAGGACTAAACCCCACGTCAACATTGGCACAATTGGTCACGTAGACCACGGCAAAACAACGCTGACGGCTGCCATTACCATGACTCTGGCTGCATCAGGTCAAGCAACCGCCAAGAAGTACGAAGAGATTGATGCGGCGCCAGAGGAAAAGGCACGGGGGATTACCATTAACACGGCTCACGTTGAGTATGAAACGGCAAATCGCCACTATGCTCACGTTGATTGCCCGGGTCACGCCGACTATGTGAAAAACATGATCACGGGTGCGGCTCAAATGGATGGCGCCATCTTAGTGGTTTCAGCCGCTGACGGTCCAATGCCCCAAACTCGGGAACACATTCTCCTTGCCAAGCAGGTAGGCGTCCCCAACTTGGTGGTCTTTTTGAACAAGAAAGACATGGTGGATGACGATGAACTACTGGAATTGGTGGAACTCGAAGTCCGCGAACTCCTCAGTGATTATGAATTCGATGGGGATAAAATTCCCATCGTGGCAGGTTCGGCTTTAAAGGCACTCGACTCTCTCACCGCTAACCCAACCATTAAGAAGGGTGACGATGAGTGGGTTGATCAGATCTATGCGTTAATGGACGAGGTCGATGCTTACATTCCTACCCCAGAACGGGATGTAGATAAGCCCTTCCTGATGGCAGTCGAAGACGTCTTCACCATTACCGGTCGGGGGACAGTAGCTACGGGTCGGATCGAGCGAGGTAAAGTCAAGATTGGTGACGAAGTTGAGTTAGTTGGACTCCGAGATACGGTCAAGAAAACCGTCACCGGCATTGAGATGTTTAAAAAGAGTCTCGATGAAGGGATGGCGGGTGACAATGCCGGAATTCTACTCCGAGGTGTTGAGAAGAAAGATATTGAGCGGGGAATGGTAATTGCCAAGCCCGGTTCGATCACTCCTCATACTCAGTTCGAGTCGGAAGTCTATGTACTCAAAAAAGAAGAAGGAGGTCGTCATACTCCATTCTTTTCCGGCTACCGCCCCCAGTTCTATGTTCGTACCACCGATGTGACGGGAACAATCAGTTCCTACACCGCTGATGATGGTAGCAATGTGGAAATGGTCATGCCGGGAGACCGAGTAAAAATGACCGTGGAGCTAATTAACCCGATCGCGATTGAACAAGGAATGCGCTTTGCCATTCGCGAAGGCGGTCGCACCATCGGTGCAGGTGTTGTCTCCAAAATCCTCAAGTAGCACTGTTCTGGCTCAAAAAAGTAGGAGCAGAGAACTGAATCAGCTTCTCTGCTCCTTACTATCTGTTTTGGAAGTCCGAAAGGTGGAAACTATCGCACTCAAAGTCAGGGCTGGTTTGGCAACTTAGGCTTTGGGAAAACCAATCCATATTAATCCCTAAACCTGCCTCTACACCCTCAAAATTCTTAATTATTTCAGAACCTAGACAACTCAAAAAAATGGCAACGATTCAGCAGCAAAAAATTCGGATTCGCCTTAAAGCATTTGATCGGCGATTGCTGGACACTTCTTGCGAGAAGATTGTGGATACAGCAAATCGCACCAATGCTGCCGCCGTCGGTCCAATTCCCTTACCGACCAAACGTCGTATTTATTGTGTCTTGCGATCGCCCCACGTTGATAAAGATTCACGGGAACATTTTGAAACACGTACTCACCGACGTCTGATTGACATTTATCAACCGTCGTCCAAAACAATTGACGCCCTGATGAAACTTGATTTACCTGCTGGTGTGGATATTGAAGTGAAGCTATAGGGTAGGAGGGTAGGAGGGTAGAAGGGCGAAAGTATTAAGCGTAAGGATTTGGAAACCTGCGTTAGCGTAGCTTTGCAGACCTAAAATCTCCCTTGTTCCTGGAGCTTATGAAGCTCTTCTGCTCCAATGCTTGCTTCTTGTCCCCAAAAAATCCGTTAAAGTAGGTAAAGAAGCGCAGTTACCCTTTTCACCAAGGCACAATGGCATCCTCTTCCTCAATTGCTGTTAGAGAACTTCCTTTGTTTCCACTGCCAGAAGTGGTTCTATTTCCGGGACGACCCCTACCCCTACATATCTTTGAATTTCGCTATCGCATCCTGATGAACACGATTTTGGAGAGCGATCGGCGGTTTGGGGTATTAATGTGGGACCCGGTGCAAGGTCAACCCGCCGCCGTTGGCTGCTGCGCTGAAATTATCCACTTCCAGCGTTTGCCCTTGCCCGATGATCGGATGAAAGTCTTAACCCTGGGTCAGCAAAGATTTCGGGTTTTAGAATACGTCCGAGAAAAACCCTATCGCGTCGGGTTGGTGGAATGGATAGAGGATCAACCCTCCCAAAAAGACTTAAGAGAACTCTCCAAATCCGTTGAGCAATTGCTGCGAGATGTCGTCCATCTTTCTGCCAAGCTGACGGATCAGAAAATCGAGCTGCCTGAAGATTTGCCAGACCTTCCTTTAGAACTATCCTATTGGGTAGCGGGCAATCTTTACGGCGTCGCTTCGGAACAACAAGCTTTGCTAGAAATGCAGGATACAGCAGCCCGTTTGGAACGCGAAGCTGAAATACTCACCTCCACGCGCAATCATTTGGCAGCCCGTACAGTCCTTAAAGATGCCTTTAATTAGCCGTTACATAAGACTTACCCAAAGCTACCCACAAGTGGACATCCTTGACGCTTACTTCCTGCTTCATTCTGGAGGTGACGGCACTCAACCAGTCCACAGGCTCTCCCCACCTAACTGGCGGCTATCTCCAAATTAATGGAGGCATTGAAATCCCGGTCAATTTCCAACCCGCAGTTGTCACACCGAAAAACCCGCTCAGATAAGGGCATTGAGTCTTTTTCGGTGTGGCATCTTGAGCAGGTTTTGGTTGAGGGATACCATCGATCAACCACAATTAAGGTTGACCCGTACAACGACCTGCTCAATGATTGTTATAATCATATTATACATGAGCAATAGAAGAATTGGAATGCCTAGACAAAAAATTTATGATGAGTCAAAACGTAGGTTTACGATGACTTTGACTGAAACAGCTATCAACTGGCTAGAGATGAAGCGCGTCGATTTGGGCGCTAATAGCCTCAGCGACGTAATAGAAAGGATGGCGCGATATCGGCAAGACCTACCCAAAAAGTCCAGACATGGGTAAGTTTGGGCAGATATTAGGTTACAGTTGTTAACCCCTGTGGGTTTTCTACAGGCAAAGGCAGCCTATTCGTCCTCAATCAGCGCCATTGAGTCAATGGGTATGACACTGTAGCTGCCAAATATTTTCAGAATTTCTGTATGAGTGGCAGCTTCTGAGAGTGCCTCTTGCACCAACGGTGTAGAAGCATTAGCTTCTAAATCAATAAAGAAAAGATACTCACCCAGCGATCGCTTCGTTGGGCGAGATTCAATTCGACTCAGGTTAATCTCTCGCTGGGCAAAGGCTTGCAGGGGTTTAACTAACGCTCCTGGCACATTGGCAGGGGTGCTAAAAGCTAAGGAGGTATGACTACCGCCAGAGGATGGTTGCTGACCAACAATCCAAAAGCGAGTACAGTTATCAGGATAATCATTGATCGCCGCAGCGAGGATAGGTAACTGGTAAAGCAGCGCCGCCCGTTGTGAAGAGATCGCGCCGGCTGTATAGTCGGTATCCAAATGCTGTAAGGCTTCCGTGGTTGAGTTGGTCGGTATAAGTTGCACTGAGGGCAGACACTTCTGGAGCCACCCTTGACATTGGGCTAAGGCTTGAGGATGAGAATAAACGGTTTGGATTGCCTGGAGACGAGATGCTCGTGACAACAGGGCATGTTGGATCGGCAAAACCAATGCCTGTTGAATTTGCAGTTGATCCAGTTGCCATAGGGTATCCAACGTAATTGTTACACTGCCTTCAATGGAATTTTCCACAGGCACCACAGCCAAATCAGCTTGCCCTTGGGCGACCGCGTGTAAGGTTTGGGCAATGCTGGGATAAGGGCATAACCAGGGTTTTGAATCACATTTACTGGCAAGGGTGCGACAGTAAGCTAAGGCAGCCGCTTCCGCGTAAGTCCCTGGTGGTCCTAGATGGGCAATTGAAATTGACATAAAATACACTTTACCTTATAATGTGCGTTTTTTTATTCTCAGTAATGGGATTTAATCTTTTCCTTCCTGAGGACTAAACGTTTAGACTGATCGAGGTGATTAAAGTCTTCTATAGGAAGATAACGCTTGGCGATCAAAATTTCTACAATCAGAGTAAGGATTAAGTTATATGCTGTGGTCTCATTTAGCAAACTCGTTCATGTCCATAACCTTAAAAAATTTCGCCCAATTATGTAAATAAACCTTAATTAAAGTAAGATTAACATTAAGAAACTTAGACGAAACCCAACGTTGCTCTCACCCTATGACCAGCCAGTTTACTGCATCCCAATCCGTAGAAATTACTGTACCGGAACAATCTGTACCCATTCAGCACTATTTACGTCAACCTCAGCGGTTGGTACAGGCGATAGCCGACCCAAATCTGATCGAGCAACTGAGTCCAGAGCAGTTTCGCCTGAAGATGCGTCCATTGCATTTTCTGTCATTAACCTTTCAACCGAGAGTCACCCTCAAAGTTTGGACAGATGTTAACGGTACAGTTCAACTAAGATCGGTAGATTGCGACATTCCTGGATTGGACTACATTAATCAACGCTTTACCCTACAGGTCAATGGGAAACTCTATCCTGAGTCAAACCACAGCCAAACTAAACTTAAAGGCAGAGCGGATTTAAAGGTTCGGGTAGATATTCCCTTTCCCATTTCCCTGACACCTCAACCCATTATCGAAAAAACCGGCAATGGATTACTCAAAAGTGTTTTACTACGGATTAAGCAGAAATTAATGCATCAACTGCTATTGGATTATAGTCAATGGGCTAACGCGGATCGTCAAACCCTTAATCAGCCTAACTCTCAGCATCTTACACCTGTCGATAATCCTACCATTTAGGGGGATTGGGAAAGTTTTGAGTTCACTCCCCTGCTCCTGTGCTGTGTTCCCCAGCACCCCAGCTTCCTATCTCCCTCATCCCCCATCCCTGAATTGACAAGGACGAAAGGAACGGCGATGTTGCGGCGAAGGACCCAACTGTTGGAGGGCTAAACGATGTCGTTGAGTTCCGTATCCCTTATTAGCGGCTAAGTCATAATCGGGATACTTAGTCGCTAAACGCTCAATTAAATCATCACGCCAGACTTTCGCCACAATACTAGCCGCCGCAATTTCTAGTGATCGCTCATCCCCTTTAATTAGACTCTTTTGGGATACGGGTAAACCAACCAACGCTTGTCTCCCATCGATCAGGCATAAATCGGGCTGCACTTTCAACTTAAGCACAGCCCGTTTCATTGCCAACAAAGAGGCTTGTAATATATTAATTTGATCGATTTCAGCACTAGTGGCATAACCAATACTCCAATCGATAGCCACCTCTTTAATCGCTTGCGCCAATTTCTGGCGTCGTAGACGAGTTAACTGTTTACTATCTTTCATTCCCGAACCAGCCAAGTTGAGCAGAGTCGATGCAGGTAAAATAACCGCTGCTGCCACAACCGGACCAAATAAAGCGCCACACCCAACTTCATCCACTCCGGCAACCAATTTGCGATCGCCCGATAGTTCCGGTAGTTGGCAATAGTTGGCTGAATTCTCCATAGTCATGGATACCTGAAACTCAGTCAGGGCGGGTTTTGAGTGAAGGTTATCATCCTATACATAGTCCAACGAGAGTGGCTCGCCTCCGCCCTTAAAGGCGCTTGTTGGATCACGGAAAGGAACACTCAAAACGTTTCCATTGCTCATTCACTCATTTTCCATCGCCGAAGAACGGCGGCGACGACGACGAATCAAAGATGGCTTCGTTTCCGATTCACTGGCTGAGGTTGATTCAGCCGATGATTCTGAATCGACAGCAACTCCCGATGAACTAACCAATACCTTGTCTGAACCCTCTTCTAACTCAGATTCCTCTGATGGGCTAGAAATATCCTCCCATGAATCGTCAGCTACGTCAGCTATGTCATTGGTGGAAGTATCCGATTCAGCTTCTCCAGGAAGTACCACCGAAACCATAACCGATCTGGGATTTCTAATCTCCCGGTCTAAGCGCACTAACGGTGAAATGCCCATCAAAGCATAAACATCCTGTTCCTCCGGGGTCATCTCAACCTGAATAACTTCCGGTGGTTCCATTTCTACCACCGAGCGAATTAGCTGGGGTCTGCCCACTCGTTCGCTGGGCTCTGGCGCGATGGGACGTTCAACTGAGGTACTATCACGCCTGATCTCCTCTACGTCGTCACCCACATCAGAGGAGCGTTGAGACACGGGTATTGGACGAATATTGCTCTTGGCGATGGGTTCATCTTTGGAGATCACATCATCCAAGCGGCGACGACGGCGGCGGCGATTAGTGCCATTGACGATTCCCCTTTCTTGATAACTCGGATGATTCAGTTCAAGTTCATCCGGTTCATTAAAGCCAGGGATATCCAAGGGTTCTGGAAGATCAGAGCTTTCGGGGACTTCAACGCGAGAAACAGGCTCTAGCTCTTGTTGCACTTGAGGTTCTGGTTCACCAGGAAGATGCACCAAATGTCCTAAACCACCGCAGCTTGGACAAGTGTGACCAAATAATTCGTAAATATTTTGACCCTGGCGCTTACGAGTGAGTTCGACTAATCCCAGTTCTGAAAGTTGGGCGATTTGGGGTCTGGCTTTGTCCATTTTCAACGCTTTGTTGAAATGTTCCAGAACCTGCAATTGGTCACGCCGCGAGTCCATATCGATAAAGTCCACGATGATTACGCCAGCAATGTTACGTAGGCGTAATTGGCGGGCGATTTCCGTTGCGGCTTCACAGTTAGTCCACAGAACCGTTTCTCGTGCGGTTGCTGAACGAGTAAAGGAACCGGAGTTCACATCAATTACAATGAGAGCTTCCGTCTGTTGGATGATAATGTAGCCTCCGGATGGCAGATCGACTCGTGGCTTTAAGGCTTCTCGAATCGCCGCATTAATGCGGAAATAATCGAGAATTGAGAGGCGATCGCGGTGGTGGTCAATTAAAACCCCTTCCGGTGATCTGCCGCCACTCCAGCTCACTAATTGCTGCTTCACCCGCTTGACCCCAGTATGGGAATCAACCACAATTCGATTCACATCCGCTGTGTACATATCGCGGAGGACTCGCTGGATAAAATCATCATCGCGATTGAGTAGGGACGGCGCTCTCGTCGAGGTTGCCTCCTGTTGGATGGCTTCCCATTGGCGTTGCAGTGCCTCCAAATCCTCCATAATCGCTTCTTCGGCTCTGCCCTCGGCTTCGGTGCGAACCAATAATCCCATCCCAGCGGGTTTGATCAGCACAGCCAAGGCTCTGAGGCGATTACGCTCGTTTTCGTTTTTTATCCGTCGGGATAAATTAACACCTCGTCCATAGGGCATCAGCACCAGATAACGACCCGGAAGGCTGATATTTCCAGTCAGCCGAGGACCTTTATTTCCCGTCGGCTCCTTCATCACTTGGACTAAGACTTTTTGCTGCGGGGTGAGCAGTTCCGTAATCGCCCCAGAGCGACGTTTAAGTCGCACAGGACCCAAGTCGGTAACGTGAATAAATCCATTGCGTTCGGCATCGCCGATATTGACAAATGCGGCATCAATGCCCGGTAAAACGTTTTCGACAATGCCGAGATAAATATCACCGACTTGGTGGCTGCCGGTGGCAACGACAAGTTCTTGAATCTGATCTTCTGAAAAGACAGCAGCCAGCCGATATTGCTCTGCAATAATAATTTGTTTTGCCATTCAATTTCCTCAAAATTTGGCAGTACGTTCAAGTACTGAAGCTTGGTTTTGGTTGGAATTTTAGATAGCTAATTAGTTTAGAGGGCAGGCAAACGAGCCAAGCTTGAAAAATGCTTGAATGCTTGTCTGAATTCCCTTTTCCTCCAAAAATATTAAATCGCATACCTAAAATTGATCGGTTACTCTTGCTTTGGCTACCCCTTATGATTCTGAAAAGCAAAAACTTTAGCTTTACTTACTTAGAAAACGTAAATTGTGATCGGGGAGTGACTGAAGACTACTGACACTCTCGTAGATCAACTTTTTCTCCAATGCTACAGGTAGCCAATGTCATGCCCCTTTGTCCAAGGGCTAGCATTGGAGTTTGGTAACGTGCAAGTTAAAGCTCTGGAAGTGTGAATCAGTTACGGATAGTATCTACAGATAGTTTACACAGGTCGAACCTAGTGTCACTGTTGGTACGCTAACTGTTTCCTCAATTTTACATTATACTGCGTTGATTGTTGATTGTTAATGGGTAGAAACCATCAGTTTACCTGTGAGGGGGTTCCGGGTGCTCCCGAAAGCTGGGGAGATGGGAGCGATTTCCTCATCAACAAAGGACAAAGGACGAATGAGGAATCCCCAATCACCGTAACTAGACCGACGTGTAAGGGGTTTGAGCTTGACGCAGGGATGTAATTGTCGCGATCGCGTGTTGGGTAACGGTATCGATTTCCTCGGCTGTATTACAGCGCCCAATACCAAACCGAATCGAAGCATGAGCTAGGGATTCTGAATGTCCTAGTGCCAAAAGGACGTGGGATGGCGCTACATTAGTCGAGGAGCAAGCCGAACCTGAGGAAACCGCGACTATCGGCTGTAATC
Organism: Coleofasciculus sp. G3-WIS-01; assembly: GCF_040223135.1. Taxonomy (NCBI): domain Bacteria; kingdom Bacillati; phylum Cyanobacteriota; class Cyanophyceae; order Coleofasciculales; family Coleofasciculaceae; genus Coleofasciculus; species Coleofasciculus sp. G3-WIS-01. The sequence continues at coordinate 42,065 of NZ_JAVJZI010000287.1, read as the reverse complement.
CCAACAGGAGAGCAGAACCGTCCACCCCTTCCACGGAAATATTAAGATTTCCTGACAATCGCTGGTGAGGATGACCATTCAGGTGAATCCCCCCTAGCTGAGACAGGGCGTTCCAAAGCTGTTCCCGTAGCTGGAGGAGGCGTTGAGATTCAAAGGTTTGTTCAGCTAATCCTAGTTCCACCGCTTTAGCAAAGCCAACGATTTGTGGTGTATTGAGGGTACCCGAACGGATTCCCCGTTCCTGTCCCCCTCCCTGAATTTGTGAGGCTAACTTAACTCTTGGGTTACGGCGGCGGATATAAAGCGCCCCAATACCCTTGGGTCCATAAAGTTTATGGGCTGTTAGGGACATCAGGTCAATATTCATATCCTGGACATCCAAGGGGATTTTACCAATCCCTTGAGCGGCGTCGGTATGGAAGAGTACCTGATGCTGGTGACACAGTTCCCCAACCTCAGCCAGGGGTTGTAATACACCAATTTCGTTATTAGCTGCCATGACTGAGACTAAGATTGTATCAGGACGAATCGCTTTTTCAAGCTGAGTTAAATCAAGTAGTCCATCCCTTTGGACAGGCAAAAGCGTGACCTCAAATCCTAAGTTTTGTAAATAGGTACATGGATCAAGCACCGCCCGATGTTCGGTTTGGACGGTAATAATATGACGCCCTTTACTGAAATAGGCTTCAGCAACTCCTTTAATCGCTAAATTATTCGCTTCGGTTGCACCACTGGTGAAAACAATTTCCTCTGGTGTGGCGTGGATAGCGTCAGCTATAGTTTGTCGTGCTTGTTTTACTGCTGCTTCTGCTTCCCAACCGTAAGCGTGGCTGATACTGGAAGGGTTGCCGAAATGTTCTCTAAAAAAGGGCAGCATTGCCTCTAGCACCCGTTCATCCATGGGGGTGGTGGCGTGGTTATCAAGGTAAATTGGACGATGAGACATAATTAGTAAATCGCCATTTGTCATTTTTAGTATGCCACGCCACTCTAGAAAATTGGCTGACTGAAAGGGATGCAGAATGTGAGTTATGACGGACATCCTATTAAAGGTTTATTTTACTACAAGGGAGTGTTAGCGATCGCGCTTTTGTTAAGATGAATAGCACGCTCAGATGAGGCTGGTGGGCATTGCCCACCCTACGATCTATCAAGGTTTAGGCGATCCAAAAATGCACGCTTTTCAGTGCCATTCTTGTTAAGATACTTTCAGGTATCTGAAAAAAAGAACCTTAATGTAAAGAGACGCTTATTATGTCAGAGTTGGCTACTCAAGAGACAACATCCCAAACTATGGTAGGCTGGGAACCATCCATGCCCCCAACTGACTTAATCTTTGATGATGGAGAACCGTTGGAAAGTAATCGCCACCGTATTTCTATAAATGTCCTGATTCGGTCGTTGCAGCAAGCGTATCTTGCTCGCAATGATTTCTTCACGAGCGGTAATATGTTTATTTATTACAGCAGTGAGCAGGCGCGGAACCGGGATTTTAAAGGACCAGATTTCTTTGCGGTATTAAATGTTGACGGGACTACTGAACGGCAAGGTTGGGTTGTGTGGGAAGAAGGGGGGCGTTACCCTGATGTAATTGTCGAATTAATGTCTCCTTCTACGGCGTCTGTGGATACGGGGACGAAGAAAGATATTTATGAGCGTATTTTTAGAACACCGGATTACTTTGTTTTTAATCCCTTTGAACCCAATTCATTGCAGGGTTGGCATTTGGATGCGTCTCAACAATATCAACCATTAGTCCCTAATGAGCAGGGTTGGCTGTGGTGTCAAAAATTGGGGTTGTGGTTGGGAACTTGGCAAGGAACCATAGACCGAGAGACGGCGGTTTGGTTACGATTTTATGATCAAAATGGTAATCTTGTTCCCCTACCTGAAGAAGCGGCTCAACAGCGAGGATTTCAACAAGGGACATTACGACAGTTATTGCGTATCCTCTCTATGCGCTTTGAACAGGTTCCGCTAGATATTGAGCAACGTTTACAGGTACTTGAAATTAATCAATTAGAGGATTTGGTGGAAGTAGCTTTAACTGCACAAACCCTGGCGCAATTTATCAGTATTGTACCTGAAGGTTCATGATAGAATTAGACGCGATCGCACTAGGGAGTATGTCACCTTTATTTCTCTTGTAGGGGCGACCCGCTTGCACAAATCAACAACGGTGTCCACTCAATTTTATCGGGTCGCCCTTTACTCAATGGGAGCATGTCAAGGAAAGCACAAAATGTTTAGGCTAAAAAACGGGCGGGTTTAGTTGCATCTGGGTGATGTCAGAAATGATAATAGGAAACCCGCCCCTACACTATCTCACTTCCCAAATTTTAATCACATCATTCTGGCTACCACTGGCGATAGTCTGTCCATCTGGACTAATTGCTACCGCTAAAACGGCTTCTGCATGGTCACTAATCCTGTGCAAAATTTCACCTGTCTGTAAATCCCAAACCTTAACTGTTTTATCGTTACTTCCACTAATAATTCGACGTCCATCTTGACTAATTACCACTGAAGTAACAGTTCCCGAATGACCGATCAGTGTGCGAATTTCCTCTCCTGTGCTCAAGTCCCAGAGTTTAATCGTTTTGTCAATACTGCTACTCACCAACGTTTTCCCATTGGGACTAATCGCCACTGAGGTAACGCTACCTGAATGACCGGTGAGTATTTTTCGATGACCAATCCAAATAGTACCATCAGCACAACCACTCACTAATCTTTTACCATCTGAACTAATGGCGAGGGAATACACCCAGTCTGACGGTTCGGTTAGGGTGTGAAGTTCAGCACCATTTTTAATATCCCAAACTTTAATTGTTGTATCCTGGCTACCGCTATAAATTCTCTGTCCGTCAGGACTAATCGTCACACAATATACTCGATCTGAATGACCTTCTAAGGTGTGTAGTTCTTTCCCACTTTTCAGGTTCCACACTTTCAGTGTGCAATCAAAACTCCCACTCACCAAAGTTTGACCATCTGGACTAATCGCTACCCCATGTACCCAGTCAGAGTGACCTCGGAAACAGGAGAGTTCCTCTCCATTGCTTAAATCCCATACTCGCACGATTGTATCTCCGCCACCACTGATTAAGGTTTTGCCATCGGGACTCATTGCTAGGGAGTAAACTGTTCCCTTGGGTCCGGATAACCAAAGACCGAGGATTTGTTCTTCGTGCATTAATACATCTCTATAGCAGCAAAAGCTTTGTTTATTTCTGGTAGTCTATAAACTTAACCGCAGGGGGATTTTGTGTCACAATCTCAACAATGTGCGATCGCGCTAGGTAGCAATTTGGGTGATTCGAGTGCCATCCTAGAGGCGGCTATAGTTATGTTAGCTAAAACTCCCGGTATCACGGTAACCTCTCAGTCTAGTTGGTATCAAACCGCCCCCGTTGGTCCGCCGCAGCCGGATTATCTCAATGGTTGTGTGATTATAGATGTACAGCTAACCCCCCAGGATTTATTACAAATCACCCTCAGCATCGAAAAACAGTTCGGGCGGGAACGGCGGGAACGCTGGGGACCGAGAACCCTAGACTTAGATATCTTATTATTCGATAATTTAATAATAGACACCCCTACCCTGCAAATCCCCCACCCCCGGATGAGTGAACGAGCCTTTGTCCTGGTTCCCTTAGCCGAAATTGCCCCCGATTGGCTAGAACCGATATCCGGATGTGCGATCGCACAACTCGTACAAAGGGTAGACTGTTCTGGAGTTCACCCCGTATAGTTAGACATGCCTCAAGGTAAAGAACCCCCTCAATTACTCAGACAACGCTTTGTTTATCAGGGACGCAAATTTAACTTTGAAGTTAATCACCTGCGTCTTCCCAATCAAGCTAAAGGCGACTGGGAATGCGTTCGTCACCCCGGTGGGGCGCTAGCGGTTCCTGTGACCCCAGATGGGAAACTGGTACTCGTGCGTCAATATCGGTTTACGGTACAACGGCGGTTATTAGAGTTTCCGGCGGGTACGGTGGAACCTTTAGAAGACCCAGAAACGACAATCCAACGGGAAATTCAAGAAGAAATCGGGTATCGGGCGCACCGTTGGCAATCTTTGGGTAATTTTGCCTTAGCACCAGGGTATTCTGATGAATATATTTACGCATTTCTGGCGCAAGATTTAGAGAAACTGGAGACGCCGCCAGGATTGGATGCGGATGAAGATTTAGAAACGGTATTGATGACTCCTGAAGAATTAGAAAAAGCGATTCATGGGGGGGATGCGGTTGATGCTAAATCGATTTGTAGCTTTTACCTAGCGCGTCCGTTTTTGCCGCAATAGTGGGTTAATTGTTGTTGAAGATATTCGGGAAACCGTAGGGGCGCACAGACGTGCGCCCTATCCAATGTGCGCCCTATGCTAATATGTTGCAAAATAGGGTTGTGTGGCGAACATTGTAGAGACGTTTCGCTGGAACGTTTCTCTCTATCTGATAATTATATTTTTAACGCAGAGGGACGCAGAGGTTAACGCAGAGGAACGCAGAGGAGGTTAGTGGAGTTTGGCGACAATTTTATAGAATTGAGAAAACAAAGGGAAGTGCTATCAATTAGTTCATAGCGAGGGCTGGATAAGAGTTTGAATCCATTTTAAGGTTATAATCAACAGCACAACGAGAAAGGCTAGCGCCCATCTCTACAGATTCAAAATTCATTATTCATGACTGATCTGATTCTCTTCTGGCATCGCCGTGATTTACGAATTTCTGATAATATTGGTCTGGCTGCGGCTTGTAAAAAAAGTCAGAAGGTGATAGGGGTCTTTTGTATTGACCCGAATATCTTAGAACGGGATGATATCGCCCCAGCTAGAGTTATGTACATGATTGGCTGTTTACAGGAGTTACAACAACGCTACGCTGAAGTTGGGAGTCAATTATTAATCTTGCATCAAAATCCTACTCAAGGAATTCCCGCTCTAGCTGACGCCCTCAACGCTAAAGCGGTATTCTGGAACCGGGATGTTGAACCCTATGCCAAAACGCGCGATCGCACGGTACAAGATGCCCTATCGGAAAAAGGGATTGCGGTTGAATTTTTCTGGGATCAACTCTTACACGCCCCCGGAGAAATTCGCACCAATTCCGGCGATCCTTACAAGGTTTATACCCCCTTCTGGAAAAACTGGAAAGACCAAGCCAAAACTGCCCCGGCTGAATCCTTTAAAAATGCTGAAGGACTCACCGAAACGGAACAGGATGTGGTGAAAAAGGTGGGGACAATTGAGTTGCCTACGGCTAAAGATTTAGGGTTGACTTGGGACAATCCCCTAATCCTGGAACCAGGAGAGAAAGCCGCGAAAGAGAGACTAGAGGAATTTGGCGATCGCACCATCGACAAATACCAACATCAACGCAATCTTCCCGCCATTGATGGTACATCCCGACTCAGCGCCGCCCTCAAATTTGGGGCGATCGGTATTCGCACGGTTTGGCAAGCTACCCAAAGGGCTATAGAGGGCAGCTTTAGCGATGAAACTCGTGGTAGTATTCAAACCTGGCAACAGGAATTAGCTTGGCGAGAATTTTATCAACACGCCCTTTATTTCTTTCCTGAATTAGCAACAGGACCCTATCGTGATACTTTCCAAGATTTCCCCTGGGACAATAATCAAACCTTGTTTAAAGCCTGGTGTGAAGGTAGAACGGGTTATCCTATCGTTGATGCTGCCATGCGCCAGTTAAATGAAACGGGATGGATGCATAACCGTTGTCGGATGATTGTTGCCAGTTTCTTGACTAAAGACTTGATTATTAACTGGCAGTGGGGTGAAAACTATTTTATGCAAAAATTATATGATGGTGACTTAGCGGCTAATAATGGCGGCTGGCAATGGAGTGCATCCAGTGGTATGGACCCGAAGCCCTTGCGAATTTTTAATCCCGCAAGTCAGGCACAAAAATATGACCCGGATGGAGAGTATATTCGCCAATGGTTACCGGAGTTGAGTTCACTGGATACAAAATACCTGGTTACGGGGAAAATTCCTGCGGATGAACGTTCGAGTTGTGGCTATCCTGAACCCATCGTGGATCACAAAAAACAGCAGCAAGACTTTAAAGTGCGCTATCAACAGCAAAAAGGTTGACACTCCCTCGCCTGAGACGAGGGATTCTTCTTTCATCCAGAAACCTTAGAGTAATAAAGCAAAAAGGATAAGTTATTCGTCATTCGTCATTTGTAAATTCTCTCCCTCATCTCCCTCATCTTCCCCATCTCTCCCATCTCCACTCCCCTGCACCTAGAGCTCTCCGCACTTCATCAGGGGACATCCCATGGCATAATGGAGGGCATTTGCTCAACTCACACACTCACTGGGTACAGCACAAGCAGATGTACTACCTGCTTTATGGCAGTGTATACTTTATCGTTCATTTCTTCGGGAGCGCAAGGCTAACGTGAAGATTTTGGTGGTTGGCAATGGGGGACGCGAACACGCCCTCGCCTGGAAACTGTTGCAATCTCAACGCATTAAACAAGTAATCTGTGTTCCTGGCAATGGGGGTACAGCAACAAACCCACAGTGTCAGAATCTGCCCTTACGAGTGGATGATTTTGCCGGAATTGCCCGGTTTGCTTTGGTTCATAATGTTTCTTTAGTGGTTGTTGGTCCGGAACTCCCTTTGGCGTTGGGGATTACGGACTATCTGCGCCGTCAAAACTTGGTGGTTTTTGGTCCCACTCAAGCGGGTGCCCAAATTGAATCGAGTAAGTCTTGGGCGAAAACGTTAATGCAGTCGGCTGGCGTTCCTACTCCTGGGTTTGCTATGTTTGCCGATAAGGATGAGGCGATCGCATACCTGAAAGAGCAAGATGCCCCAATTGTCGTCAAGGCAGATGGTTTGGCAGCCGGAAAAGGGGTTACGGTGGCTCAAACCATTGAGGAAGCGGTGGCGGCGGTTGAGTTCTTGTTTAAGAATAAGTTTAATGCCGTGGTCATCGAAGAATGTGTCACGGGTCAAGAAGTATCTGTTTTGGCACTAACCGATGGCATCACCATTCGTCCTTTATTACCCGCTCAAGATCACAAGCGGATTGGTGAAGGCGATACGGGACTCAATACGGGCGGGATGGGCGCTTTTGCTCCTTCTGTCTTGGTGAATCCTAGCTTGATGGCACGGATTGAGCAAGACATTCTTCAACCCACGGTTAATGCGTTGCAGGAACGCGGGATTGACTATCGCGGTGTTCTCTACGCGGGGTTAATGATTACGCCTCAAGGTGCTCCTACCGTTCTGGAATTTAATTGTCGCTTCGGTGACCCAGAAACCCAAGCGATTTTACCGTTGCTGGAAACGCCTCTGCACGAGTTGCTCCTGGCTTGTACCGGGCGGAAACTGGCAGAATTTCCCCCAATTAGCTGGCAACCTGGGGCGGCGGCTTGTGTGGTGGCGGCGGCTCAAGGGTATCCGGGTGCTTATCAGAAAGGTCATGTTATTAATGGGATTGAACAAGCCCAGGAACGAGGTGCTACGGTTTTTTGTGCCGGAACTCAGTTTAAGCAGCAACAAATGCTAACCGATGGTGGGCGCGTCTTAGGGGTGACAGCAACAGGCGAAACATTAGAAGGTGCGATCGCAGCCACTTATCGGGCGATAGACTGTATTGAGTTTGAGGGAATGTACTATCGTAAAGATATCGGTCATCGCGTCACCCAAACCTAACCCCTGTCAGATCGACAGTTGTACTCAAGAGCAGGAACAGGGAGACAGAGGATGTTCCAGACGTGTCATTCCATGTCTGGGAGCCGAGGAGCCTAGAGAGGATATGGGAGTTAACTTAAAACTTCCCCCATCACCCTCTCCTTGCTCAAAGCTTCAATTTTTGAGAGAATTTAATATAAATTAAGGAAACTTTTCCGTTTAATGCTGATTAACCAATTTTTCTGGCTTTGCTGAAAACCTTCCGAGAAGTACTGGCACGGTGGTGGTCGGAGTTTACTCTCCAGACCCGATTAATGGCGGCGGCGACCTTAGCCGTCTCCCTGATTATGAGTGGCTTGACCTTTTGGGCGGTCAACACGATTCAACAAGATGCCCGCGTGAACGATACTCGTTTTGGTCGAGATTTGGGTCTACTGCTGGCGGCTAATGTAGCGCCTCAGATTGCGGAAAACAATCTGACAGAAGTCGCTCGCTTTTCTAACCGTTTTTATAGCAGTACCTCTAGCGTGCGCTATATGATTTACGCTGACGAGGATGGCAGAATCTTCTTCGGCATCCCCTTTTCTGAATCAGAGGTTCACAATTCTCTGACGATTCAACGCCGAATAAAGCTTCCTGAAGATTATGCCAAAAACTCAGACCTACCGATGGTTCGGCAGCATCTGACCCCAGACGGGGAAGTTACTGATGTTTTTGTTCCTCTCACCCATGAAGGCAAGTATCTCGGCGTTTTAGCTATTGGCATTAACCCCAATCCCACGGTTGTTGCTTCCTCGAATTTGACCCGGGATGTCACCATTGCTGTGTTTATCTCAATTTGGGTGATGGTGATTCTGGGCGCGGTATTTAACGCCTTGACGATTACACAACCGATTAAAGAACTGCTAACGGGTGTCAAAAATATTGCCGCAGGGAACTTCAATCAGCGCATAGACTTACCCCTGGGAGGAGAACTGGGAGAACTGATTTCCAGCTTCAACGAAATGGCAGAACGCTTAGAGCGCTATGAGGAACAAAATATTGAGGAGTTGACCGCAGAAAAAGCCAAACTGGAAACCTTGGTATCTACGATCGCGGATGGTGCTGTATTACTTGATACCACATTGAACGTGATTTTGGTCAACCCGACGGCGCGGCGTATCTTTGGCTGGGATAGTCATACCCTGGTTGGCGAAAACCTGCTGCATCATCTACCAACAGCCGTTACCCTGGAACTAACGCGACCCTTGTATCAAATTGCTGGCGGCGAAACCACAGGGGAACGGGAAGGAGAGGAGTTCCGTATTACCCTGAGTGAACCTACACCTCGCACGGTTCGGATTCTGCTGACACGGGTGTTTGACCAATATCGCGAGAGTATCAAAGGCATTGCGATGACAGTGCAGGATATTACCCGTGAGGTGGAATTGAATGAGGCAAAGAGTCAATTTATTAGCAATGTCTCTCATGAACTGAGAACACCATTATTTAATATCAAATCATTTATCGAAACCCTACACGAATACGGCGAAGACTTGAGTGAAGTAGAACGGCAAGAATTTCTGGAAACGGCGAATCGAGAAACCGACCGTTTAACTCGTCTGGTTAACGATGTTTTGGATTTGTCGAGACTGGAAACATCTTGCCGCATATATCATTTTGAACCTGTAGACGTGGCAGGACCTGTGGAGCAAACCCTCCGCACTTATCAGCTTAATGCCCGGGATAAAGGGATTGAACTGGTTCAGGAAATTGCCCCCCAAATGCCTCTTGTGTTAGGGCATTATGACTTATTGCTGCAAGTCTTTGATAATTTGGTGGGCAACGCGCTGAAATTCACAGAATCTGGTGGACGAGTGGTGATTCGTACCTATCCCCTAGAAACCAATTCCCATCATCCGGATGAAATTCCTCAAGTTCGGGTGGAAATTTCTGATACAGGTATTGGGATTGATTGGGAGGATCAAGAAAACATTTTTGATCGATTTTTCCGCGTCGAAAACCGGGTGCATACCCTAGAAGGTACAGGTTTAGGTCTTTCTATTGTCCGAAATATTGTGGAGAAACACCACAGCCGAGTCTATTTAGTCAGTGAAGTGGGGATTGGTACAACCTTTTGGTTTGACTTGGATGTGTGTACAGAAAAAGAGCAATCTGGGCAATCCTCAGAAGACCACTTACTGACATCAGAAGACCATTTACTCTCAACAGAGACGGATGAGACAACCGCATCGGTGACTTAATTTTTCACTGATTATAAACATGACGATTCGGATGGCACAAGAATCGGATATTCCGAAACTGGCACAATTGTATCAAGAAACGGTACTCGCGATCGCGCCGCATTATTACTCTGATGAGCAAACTCATAGCTGGGCGTCGTTTGCCACAGATAATGTCAGGTTTGGCGAGTTCATTTTGTCAGGGAAAACATTTGTGGCGACAGATGAAACCAGGATTCTCGGCTTTGCTGGGATAGCCGATAATGGTCATATTACCTCAGTCTATGTCCGGCGCGATCGCATCCACCAAGGGATTGGTTCGACTCTGATGCAAACTCTCTTGGATTATGCCAAAAATCACAGGATTGAGCGCTTATATGCAGAAGCGAGTGAGTTTAGCTTGGGGTTGTTTAAAAAATATGGCTTTCACCACTATGATACGGAGATTGTCGAGCGTCAGGGTGTGGAATTTAAGCGTTATTTAGTTGAGCGTGGTGTAATCAAAAAGGATTAGTAATCCCCTTTTGCCACGGCGATTAAAATCGCGGCTAGACAAACAAAGTCCGCCTACGCGGACTAATGAAATATTGAAAACCCGCGCAGGCGGGTTTCGTTTGTGTAGCTGCGGTTTCAACCGCCCAGCTTGCGGATACTCATAAACGAGTCTTTGATACTCGCGGACGAGTCTTTGATACTCATAAACGAGTCTTTGATACTCACTGACGAATCTATAATACTCACCAACGAGTCTTTAATACTCATAAACGAGTCTTTAATACTCATAAACGAGTCTTTAATACTCATAAACGAGTCTTTGATACTCACCGACGAGTCTTTGATACTCGCGGACGAGTCTTTGATACTCACCGACGAGTCTTTGATACTCGTCAACAGAATCCATCTCCTCCCCAGCCTGTAGAGACGCGCCATGGCGCGTCTCTACAATGCCATGGCGCGTCTCTACAATGCCATGGCGCGTCTCTACAATGCCATGGCGCGTCTCTACAATGCCATGGCGCGTCTCTAAAACTGGGATGCAGCCCAGCCAAACCTGAATAACAAAACAATCAGGCTAAAGCCGCAATAATTCTTTCTGTGCCCGTATTCTTATCTAATCCTGCCTTTCCCAATATCCCTCAACCGCTTAACTCGTCGGCGCCGAACCCCCATCTGACTTGGGCGTCTTCGCCTTCATCGCCTTAAACCGTTCTCCTAATTCCTCCGCCGCCGCCTTTAAACCGGGGGTGCGCTTAGCCGCCGTCTTCACATACTCATACACCTCTAAACTACTCGCCATCGCCTCACTTCCCACCGCCAGCAGCGTATCATCTATTTTTTCCTCCAGTTGGCGCAACTCCAAGAAAATTTCCTGCAGCGCCAGTGCTAACTTATAATCCTGGACAAATTCATTAAAATCAAAGCTATTGGGCAAAATATCCGGATTCGACTGGGCAATATTTAAACTATTCTGGACAAACCCCAAGCTTTTATCTCCCATCTTAAACAGCTTACGGCGTTCTTCAACACTCAGATTGACTAAGAACGAGAGTTTTTCCTCAATGGTTTGGATAGCGGCTTTAATCGCTTCTTTATCTTCGTCGGAAAGCGTCGCGCTAATATTTTGGTAGGGCATAATCGTTATCCTGAAAAGATTTTGTGGATAGATGAGCTAATCCAGATTCAGTCGGTGCTAGGGTTCAGTGATGACAGATAAGCCAAAAGATAGATGACTGAATACTGACGTTGAGTTCATCTATATAATAGGATGCCAGTTTTTTGAGCAAATTGCCCAGTCGAAGCTTACAGGTTTGTCAAGTCGTGTCATAGTTTGTAGTGGACTGACACAGTTAAAATTGTGGAATAGATTTTACCATTAAATCGGGCGCACGCCGTGCGCCCCTACATCAGGGATAATTCATGGGGTAGGGGTACGATAATATCGTGCCCTAATCTAACCGAATTCAACCGGGTATCAACCTTGGGGTTAAATCAATTCCCAATCCCCATCCTCTATTCTCGACAAACGGACAACCTCTCCCGCGCTTGTGGATGCGTCGCCAGATAATCCAGGAGCCAATCACAACCATTGGGTTTGGGGTAATCGGGCGCACGCCGTGCGCCCCTACATCAGGGATAATTCATGGGGTATGACAATGGATAATGAACAATGGATAATGACCTCTCCTTAAAAGAAGAGGATTGAAATTAAGGAAAATATTTTTTAATTTCTTCGTAAACGAAGAGGTCTTAGACCCAATTAATCAATTATCAATTATCAATTATTAATTATCCATTGATAAACGGGCAATTTGCTACGGGATTTTCCCGATTGGGCATAAAAAGCGATTTAATTCAAAGTGTAACCACTCACGAGTTAGAGAGTAAAGTAAACACTATACTAACAGCAACTAATCCCAGTAACCCGACTACGGCTGGGTGACGCTGACACCACAATTTTGCCCCGTGTAAGGGACTACGACGCGGCATATAAATCGGTTCAGGTTTCAGGGTAGACTGGTCTTTATCTGTATAAAGGGTGCATTCCTTGGCGTAAGGACGTTGAGGAAACGTACAGGTATCATCGGCATGATAGAGACAGGTTTGACACAAATACTTCTGTTCCACGGCTTGGTGTAAGGTAATACCTGGATGACCGTAGGCTTTGAGAATCATGCCACAATGAGGGCAAGTAATTTCTTGATTACTGATAGATTGATGGCAACGGGGACAACTAGACATCAGGTCTAACGTTAGCTGGGTGTTTGAGGAAATTTTCTGACTTGATATTCACTCGCCTGAATCATCTGATAATCGTGATTAAACTCCTGCTCAAACCGCTTGTGGGTTTTATCCAACTGCTCTTGTGGAACAGCTTCCCACTGTTGACGGCTTGTCCAACGAATGATCAGAATGACCTCAGCAGGAGTTTCTGGCTCAATCCAGACTTCTTTGCTGATGAATCCTGGACAGCTAGCCAGCATGGATGTCCAGATTTCGGCATCTTTCTGAATAAATGTTTCCCGAAGTTCGGGCGAGACTCTAAATTTAAGATACTCAATTACCATAACTAGGCACTTGCGCTTGATCGGATACTGTGCAACTGAGGCAAAAACGAACACAGCAGCAGTTATGGGCAAGATAGCACACAATGGAACTGGAGGTGGGAATACAACCTCCCTTCCCCTATCCTGGGGGAAGCACCGAGTTACAGGAACAGCGTATGGATAATAGAGACTGGCTGAAGCAGTTATTGATGGTTGGTGTGGGCACAACGTCCATGGTGGCAGACAAACTGCGAGAAGTTAGCGATGAATGGGTAAAAGATGGAAAAATTAATCCAGAGCAAGCCCAAGGATTCGTCGATGATATGGTGCAGCAGATCAAATCGGAGCAAGGTAACTTTGAAGTCAACATGGAACGACAGCTACGGAACCTCTTGCAGGAGTTAGGTGTCCCTCGCCAAACGGAAGTGGATGAATTGCGCGGGCGCATTGATCGGTTGGAACGTCAAGTGCGGGATCTAGAAAATAAGCTGTGGCGTTAATCAAGGATTGAATAGGAGGATAGATTTTGAGAGATATTCTAATCAGCTTAGGTGTTATTGTTGCCTGTGGATTGTTGTTGGTAGTGACTCAACTCAGTCGAGGGAGTGCAACAGCCGAGGAACTCAACCTCACCCAACCTCAATCCCTAACCCAAGTCACCCAGGCTAGCCCCATCCCTGACAATCAACCCATTGCCATGAATACAGATTCCACTGAAGCACAGAACACCGAGCAGGACATTGTCACCACACCATCGGGTTTGAAATATGTCGAACTCAAAGAAGGTGACGGCGCACAACCCCAAAAAGGTCAAACCGTTGTGGTTCACTATACCGGAACTCTGGAAGATGGCATCAAGTTTGATAGTTCCCGCGATCGCAACCGTCCGTTTTCCTTTAAACTCGGTGTAGGACAGGTGATCAAAGGCTGGGATGAAGGCGTTGCCACGATGAAAGTTGGCGGACGTCGGCGGCTGATCGTTCCTCCAGAATTAGGCTATGGTTCCCGGGGTGCAGGTGGAGTGATTCCGCCTAACGCGACTCTAATTTTCGATGTGGAATTGTTGAAAATTAGTTAGAAATCATCACGCCTTTCCCAGTCAGCTCTAATGATCACTGATTGGGATGGGCGAGATTGCGGAAGCGAGTATACTGAGGGTCAAAGATTAACTTCACCACGCCAGTTGGACCATTGCGATGTTTGGTAATAATCACTTCGGTGATCCCTTGATCTGGCGTATTTGGATTATAATACTCATCCCGGTACAACATAATCACTAAGTCCGCATCTTGCTCAATCGAACCCGACTCTCTCAAATCGGACATCATTGGTCGCTTATTGTTCCGCGCTTCTACGGCTCGACTAAGCTGAGATAGAGCAATCACAGGAGTATTCAGTTCCCGGGCTAACCCTTTGAGAGAACGGGTAATCCGAGACAGTTCTTGGACTCGATTTTCACTACCACTCCCTTCCATTAACTGCAAGTAATCGATCAAAACCAATCCCAGCATTCCCCCAAGTTCAGCCTGGAGACGCCGCAGATTTGATCGCATCTGCATAACGCTGGGGTTAGGCGTATCCTCGATATAAATGGGTAATTCTGATAACGTCCCCACTGCTTGGGAGAGAGGTTCCCATTGATTTTGAGTAATTCTCCCCGTTCGCAAATAGTTACTTTCAATAGTCGCCTCGCTAGATAAAAGCCGCTGCACTAATTGCGCCTTGGACATTTCTAAACTAAAAATTGCTACAGGAAATTTATCGGCAATATTGCGAGCCATAGCCAACGCAAAGCTAGTTTTTCCCATTGAGGGTCTTCCCGCCACAATAATTAGATCAGAACGCCCAAACCCACCCGTTAACGCATCCAAGTCATAGAAATTAGAGGGTATACCAGGTAAGGCAATCCCTTCATGAAGGGTTTCTATTTCCTGAAAAGCTTGAATTAATGTCTCAGAGATTGGCACTAACCCTTGTTGCGGGCGCACCTGAGTCACATTAAAAATTTTCTGTTCTGCTTGATCAAGAACAAAGTCCAACTCCTTATGCGTCTCGTAACCCAATTGAACAATCTCATTTCCCGATTGGATGAGCTGACGGCGCAGGTACTTATCCATCACCAACGCCGCGTAGCGGTCAATATTGACGGCTGACACCGTGCGTTCAATTAACTGCGCTATCTTGCTCTGACCCCCCACCTTGTCTAATAATTTATGGTCATACAACCAAGAGGTAACGCTCATGAAATCCGTTGGCTTACCTTCATGATGCAGAATGAAGGCACATCTATAGATTTCTTGGTGAGCGCTAACGTAGAAGGCTTCTGGAGACAATAAATCCACCACTCGACTCATGGCTTCGGGGTCAAGCATGATCCCGCCCAAAATCGACTCCTCCGCCTCAATGATTTGAGGCGGTATAGAGCTACTGATAATTGAAAGATTAAAGTCTAGAGCCATCGCCAGAGATAGCGAGTACAACAAGGCAGAGGGTAGGGGAGCAGGGGCGCACAGGAGCACAGAGCCAAAACCTGATCGGATCGGTAAAACCCGCCCCTATATCCGGAGTAGAGACGTAGAATCCTACGTCTCTACATCGGGGCAACGTGAATTTCTATAACCGCCGTAACTTCTGGATGCAGTTTGACTTGAGCTTTATAGAAACCCAGCTTGCTGATATCGGGAAGCGTGATTCCCCGACGATCTATTTCTTGGTTCGTCGCTGCTTGAATGGCTTCTGCTACATCGGCTGCCGTAACTGTACCAAAGATTGCCTCTTGTTCACCCACTTGCTTACGGATGGTAAAGCGACCAATGGTTTCTAATGCTGTCTTACGGGCTTCAGCTTGCTGCTTTTCTTCGAGTAAACGTTGTCGCTCTTGTTCTTTGCGCCGCTCAACTTGCTTGAGAATGCCAGCAGTGGCTAAGGTGCCAATCCCATGGGGAATCAAATAATTACGAGCATAGCCAGGAGCGACGTCCACCAGTTCGCCAGTTTTGCCTAGCTTCCTAACGTCTTGATTTAAAACTAACTGTACACGTTTTGCCATTGTCTTTTTTGGGTACGGGCTGCTTAACTTAGACTATATGATGCTTACTCAGAACTCCAATTATACGAAAATTTGGGATTCGTGTAGAGACGTAGCATGCTACGTCTCTACACCCTGGGGTGAAGTACCCCAACTTGCTTCGCTCTTATTTGGGGCTTCCAACTTAGCTAAACAAGGACGGTCTTATTCGTCTTTGGGATTTCCCGTCTCATTCGCCGATGCCACGTTGGGCACTTTCTAATTCCTAAGAGCAGAAAGTCCAGAACTCAATCTGGTGATGGTCTTACTCAGCGTCCACAGGCAGCCGCCCGTCTTCCACAGGCAGTTATTTTTTACTCGTACAACATAACTTGGCTTATCTTTTACCGTAGGGCGTAACCTAACGAACCAGTGGTCATGTTCTTTCCCTAGCTGCGATGTTTCTGCGGCAAGCATCTTACTGCTACTTTGAAGTTAGCCTGTCTGATAGTCCATACGCCTAGGCGGGTCAACAACCATTTTTATAGTAGCAGTCTGTTGATTGACTCCGTACCTCCGTCAATCCGCTGTCCATCCTCACCCTGCTAACGCTGAGGGTGAGGACTTCCGCGACTACGTTAAAATTGATCCTTCATCCCCCGCAACCGGGCAAAGGTTTGTACAGGTTCTGTACTGTTCACAGCTTTTTGGATTGTCGGTTGTTCCCAGCGCAAAAAGGGATTCGTCAGTTTTTCGACACCCAGTAGGGAGGGTACTGTTGCCTCTAAGCGACGACGAGCTGCTTCAACGTCAATATATCGGCTGTGGAGGTCTGGGTTGTTGGGATCAACGGTGCGGGCAAATTTGAGATTTTTTAGGGTGTATTCATGGGCGCACCAGACACGAGTATTGTCTGGTAAAGCTCGTAGCTTGCTCAAGGAATCAACCATCTGTGTGGGTGTCCCTTCAAAAAGTCTGCCACATCCTCCGGCGAATAAGGTGTCACCACAGAATAATTCACCCACGTCATTGTCGGTGACAGGGGGAAAATAGTAAGCGATATGCCCGCTAGTATGACCGGGAACAAAAAAGACCTCAGCCGTGCGATCGCTAAACTGAACCTGATCACCCTCTTGTAAAAATACCTGTTGTCCCGGAATTCTGCCCCGATCTTGGGTTCCGCCATAGACACAGACATCAGGGTATCGCTGGATTAACTCTCGATTTCCACCCAGATGATCCCAGTGATGATGAGTGTTAAAAATTGTTACTAACTCTGCACCCAGTTTTTCCAGATGCTGCCATACAGGTTGAGCCTCGGCTGGATCAACGACAGCAGCAATGTTCTGTTCGGGTTCATGGAGCAAAAAGATATAGTTATCCGAAAGGGCTGGTAGTCTATGGACTTGCATATTGAATCGTTCCTCCTCAGAAAAGTCTGTTATCAATCATTTTCCGTATTTAGAGATAAACCACCTCAATGGCAAATCGTCTGATTATGCCGACATTCTGAATAGGCATTAGATTAGAATGGAGCTACGAAGGAAGCCTTGAACCTTCATCCTATCTCTACTACCGCTTACTCAGCTTGAGATGACGAACCTCGGTTAACTAGGCTATCGTAAGTCAAGAGTATAGGTCACCACTAACAACGACTAACCGCCCATGGCAGGAACTGTTCAACGCCCCTCTACTCCCGCGATCGCCCAAATTGTTGATCGGATTCTCGATACGGGTCAATTGAGTCGTTGGGAGTATCTTCAGTTGATTACTACGATGCTTTCTGACTATAAAGTGACGGATGAAGAACGTAGTTATATCAATCGTGTATTGGATGAACGGCAAATGGGAAGACTACAGTGGAGCAGTTAAAAAAAAGCAAATCCTTGAAACCAAAGCGGAAAATTTCATTAGTTGTCAGTGACTTATCGAGCAGTGGATCTGGCAGGTGGGGCGGAGCCGTCCGACCATTTTTATTGTATAAAGCTCTACAAAAACTTGATTATGAAGTTGAAGTTATCGGCTTTGTTCCCCACGAGCAGCGTCAAGATAGTCCGCCGCCAGAAATTCCGATTATTACAATTCCAGCCTATAATTACCCCAAATTTATTATTTCAATCAATAACTTAATTAAACATATCCAAGGAAATATTATTTATGCCAGTAAATTAAAACCAACCAGCTTTGGTGTTGCCCTCATTCAAAAGTTTAAAACCCGATGTCCTGTTCTACTAGATATAGACGATTGGGAGTTAAGTTGGTACGGAGGCGATGACTGGACATACCGTCCTAGCTTAAAACAATTTGCTAGAGATATTCTCAAACCTGAAGGCGCTCTCAGAAATCCGAATCATCCTGTTTATTTAAGATTGACAGAAGGCTTAGTTTCCCAAGCTGATGTAATCACAACTCACACCCATTTCATGCAAGAACGTTTTGGTGGTGTATATCTCCCTCAGGGCAAAGATACTACAGTATTCGATCCCAGTCAGTATAATCCAGAAACTAGTAGAACACGATATAATCTGTCTAACTATCGAGTTATCATGTTTCCAGGAGCGCCACGACCTTATAAAGGTGTAGAGGATGTTTTGATCGCACTCGATCAATTAAATGAATCTGACTTAAGGCTTGTAATTGTTGGGGGTAGTCCATATGATGATTATGACCATCAACTCATGGAAAAGTGGGGACATTGGATTATCAAGCTACCAAGGTTACCTGTGTCAGCAATGCCTGAAGTCGTTGCAGCGGCTCATATTGTGGTCGTTCCTCAGCGAGATACTCCAGCCGCTAAAGCTCAGTTTCCCTTAAAACTAACTGATGCGATGGCAATGGGCAAGCCAATTTTATCGACGCGCGTTGGCGACATTCCGGAAATTTTAGCAGACACGGGTTATCTGGTTGATGCCAGTTCTCCTGAACAAATTGCTGATAAAATTCGGTGGATATTCCAAAACTATCAAGATGCCAATGAGCACGGAAAAAAGGCTAGACAAAGGTGCATAGAATGTTACAGTATAGACAAAATGTCAGACATACTATCTGAAGTCATTAATAAATTATAGCTTTAGATATTGAATAGACTGAAAAAATAAAACTATATGGCTTCCAATTTATTATCAAAAGTTCTTAGACGATATCCAGTACGAGTTACGACAACAGTTCTCTTGGGACTATCGGGTGGATTATTTAACGGTATTGGTACAGCCCTAATCGCTCCGATCATTTTAAATCTATTAGGTATAGATTTAGATTTAAAAAGTGGTCCGCCAATTCTTCAGGCGATTATGTCACCCTTTAATAACCTGCAGGGAAATTATCGGCTGATAGCGATGGCGGGAGCGATTGTGGGACTAATTACTTTAAAAAATCTTTCTAATTATGCCAGTACATTAGCATCGAGTTCGTTAAGACGCAGAATTACATGTGATTTACGTGAAGCAGGAGTAAAATTATTACTCGATGTAGATATAGATTTTTACTCTCGCATGAAAGTGGGTGATCTAGTGAATCGCCTGGGTACAGAAATTGGTCGAGCCGCTGGCGAGGTCAGTACCCTATTAAATATGATGGTGACTGTAACGAATGCTTTAGTATTTCTCGCATTGCTACTGGCTCTTTCTTGGCAATTGACGTTAGCTTCAACGGTTTTAGTGGCTATTGTAGCCGTAGTCAATCAATACTCGATTAGTCGTGCCAAGATATTTGGTAAGCAGCTATCAAGTCTGTCAAAAGCTTATTCGATTGCCGTACTAGAAACTTTGAGCGGAATTAGACTCGTTAAAGCTACTGGTAATGACGAGAGAGAGTATCAAAGAATCCGAAAGCTAATCCGCGATCGCGAAAAGGCAGATTTTCAATCTCAGGCAAACAATGCAGCCATAGGACCCGTTGGTGAAGTGACTAGCATTATCGGTTTGCTGGGAATTGTGTTTATGGGACGAATATTTTTTGCCAGTCAGATAGAGGCTCTATCGGCGGTATTACTTAGTTTTCTCGTCTTACTGCAACGGCTTTTACCTTTAATTTCGCAGTTAAACAAAGCGAGGGGTTCCTTGGCAAATAGTTCTGCCAGTGTGGAAGTAGCACATGACTTCTTGCGCCAGGATAATAAGCCCTTTATGAACCAGGGTTCTCAGCCTTACCATCCTTTAAAAGAAGGGATTCATTTTCAGGAGCTATCCTTTGCCTATCCGACTCAACCGAACAAGTTAATATTAAAAGATGTTGATTTATACTTACCTCGTGGTACAACATTAGCGTTAGTGGGATCGTCGGGTGCCGGCAAATCAACATTAGCTGATTTATTACCACGATTTTATGACCCCACTGAGGGAATTATTACCCTAGATGGAGTCGATTTGCGGGAGTTTGATATCAAAAGTCTCCGCAATATGATGGGAATTGTCAGCCAGGATACATTTTTGTTTAATACCTCGGTTCACGAGAATATTGCTTATGCTCGACCGGATGCTTCCGAAAAAGACGTAATTGAAGCAGCGCGACGGGCAAATGCATTAGAATTTATTGAACAACTCCCGAAGGGGTTTAAGACGATGATTGGCGATCGCGGGGTGCTATTATCAGGAGGACAGCGTCAGCGTCTTGCCATTGCTCGCGCTCTTTTGCAAAATCCGGATATCTTGATTCTGGACGAAGCCACGAGTGCATTAGATACGGTTTCTGAGCGTCTGGTACAAGAAGCGCTGGAGGAATTAAGTCGCGATCGCACAACTCTAGTGATTGCTCACCGCCTTTCAACTGTGCAAAACGCTGATCAAATTGCCGTCTTAGAGAAAGGATGTGTAATGGAAGTCGGGAAACATGACGAACTTTTACGCAAAGGAGGGTACTACGCACGGTTGTACCAGATGCAATTTGCTGAACATCCTCAAGCTAAGCCGACAGCGAATCCTGCTTTAATTAAAGCATCTCACGAAGTCCGAACCATGCTCAATTCCATGATCGGTTCTATCCGGTTATTAGCGGATGACTTAGTAGATACTCCAGAAGAGGAGAATGAATTATTAGAAGAATCCTATAGTTCAGCTATCAATATTCTCAATACTATTGAGTTGTTTGAGAATAGTGCTAAGTTTTCAAAAAAATAGGAAGCATTTTATTATAACAAAATATATGGGTTATGAAAAAGCATTATATTTACTTTAGTAGAAAGTTATCGTTAGAACCGGGTACAGCCCATGAAATACATGATGTTCTTTGCGCCAATGCTGCGGCAAATCTGGGCTACTCTACTGTTTTAATCTACCCCAAGGAAAGTTCAAGTGATTCAAATTTATTTAGCTTAATTTTGCCGTTCAAACCTACACAACCCAATCAGCAATTTAGAGAGTTTTATAATACTCAGGATAAACTTAAAGTTGCTCTTTTACCCAAACCGTGGTTCATTGATAAGGGTGGGAAACTTACTAGCTTTAATACTATACTTGCCAAATACTATTTTCCCATACATATTCGTCCTCATACTCAAATCGTACACACAAGGGATTGGAATTTTGCTAAAACAGCCGTCCAACAAAAAGTTCCCACGGTTTACGAACGTCACTACTATCAGGACAAATCCTTTGAACCAGAAATTGTTCACAGTCCATTTTTTCAAATTGCGATCACCCAGTCTGAAACTATCAGAGAAAGCCTGATTCAACATGGTATGCCCCCAGAAAAAGTGGTATGGCTAGATAATGGTTTTGATCCATCATTTTTAGTCAGACAACCTGAAGAAGCTGAAAATTGGCGAAAAGAACTTTTGGCGAATGAACGCCAACATCTTGCTGTTTATTCAGGAGCATTGCGTCGTTTCAAAGGTGTTGATGATTTAATTGATGCCGCTAGGGAGTTACCCCAAATTCAATTTGCACTGACAGGTGGTACGGAATCAGAAGTTAACCATTACCAGCAGATAATTGACAATAAAAACATTGATAATGTTAAGCTGTTAGGGTGGATTCTTCCACGGAGTAGATTAGTTAGTTTGTTACAAGCGGCTGATGTTTTAGCTCATCCGCACTGTTCTGGCGATGCTGCAAATTTTACGAATCCGGTTAAGTTTTTTCAGTATATGGCTTCTGGAACTCCCATTGTAGTAACGGAAATCCCGCCCCTGATGAGATTTAAGGAATCTCAGATGATTGCAGCTTGGTGTAAACCTGATAATCCTACGTCCCTTGCACAGTGTATTCAGTATGTTTTAAAGACCTATCCGAGAAAAATAGAAGGGTATCCAGAAAGTATAGAATTTGCACGTCAGTTTTCCTGGGAAAATAGAATTGAGAAAATTATGAGTTATGTAGAGGATCGTATGCAGCCAAAATTTTGACTTAATTATTAAGACAAAAAGACTTAATTAACCTTAAAAATAAATAAAAAATGAAAACAATCATTATATCTTGGTTATTCAAATACTGGTTACTTCCTCTATATGTTAACTTTTTTCGGTTTTGGCGTATTCTGCGACCTAGCTATATTAAGCAGTCCTCAAGCCTAATCCTTCCCCCTTCTGCTCCAGGGAGCGTTGGTGATGAAGCCATGATGAATGCAACGGTAGCATATCTTAAACAAAAAGGTCTTAATAAAATTAGTTTAATTTCTTATAAACCCGACCGAGAATGGCAAGGGTTAGAAAAAATTGATGATACTGTTGAAATGGAAAATTATTTTTCATATGATGACTCGCGAGCCTTAAAATCATTGTTGCGTTTTATACCCATCGCCAGTCAATATGAAAGATTTTATTGTTTAGGTGCCGATATGATGGATGGTGCTTACTATGAAGCCTTTAACTGTAAAATGCTAAGGCTTGTTTCTTTAGCAGCAGAAATGGGTGTTAATTCTGCGGTTCTAGGTTTTAGTTTCAATGAAAAACCAACTTTAGCTTCTATTGAAGCTCTACGCCATTTGCCGCCAAGTGTAAGACTATGTGCTAGAGATCCAGTTTCTCAAAAGCGGTTAACTTATCATCTCAATCGTCCCATTGAACTCGTTGCCGATTTAGCATTTATGCTCAAGCCTATTGTAGATTCTGAGATTGTATTGAAGATGTATAACTGGATCAATGATCAACACGATAAGGGTCGAATAGTGATTGGAATTAACCCCAAAAATCCCAAGCTAAGTGAAGTGTATGTGAAGACTATAAATACACTGTTTAGTGAAAATGAAAAACTTAGTTTTATGATTATACCCCATGATTTTCGTGAGTACAAAGGAATCAGTGATGTAGTATTATCAGACAACATATTAAATGAAGTTACTCCGGAAATTAAACCTTATTGTATACAACTTCCCACCCCATGCCAAGCCGCAGAGATTAAAGCAATAGTTGCTAAACTAGATTTCGTACTCAGTGGTAGGATGCATCTGGCTATTGCATGTCTTGGTCAAGGAACACCCGTAGCATGTATCACCTATCAGGGAAAATTTGAAGGATTGTTTGAGCATTTTGCTCTCGAAGGAATGACTATAGAACCCGAAACTATCTTCAAAAGAGGCACATTAACGCAGTTTTTAATTACTCGGATCGATAGCCGAGAAGAAATTCGCCAGCATATTCAGTCTAAATTACCTAAAATACAGCAGCTATCTTGTGCAAACTTTAAATCTTGAATCGCAAAAACATAATTTTACAAATTGACTATAGCATCAAATTTACTAAAAAATTAAAGGAGCTAAAGTTTATGAAAAGTCCTTTACTTGCTTATTTTGGACATCACAAAGCGGCAACAACTTGGCTGAGTAACATTGTTAGAAATATATGTGCAGAGGTTAACTGGAAAGCCTGCTATGTTTCTAACGCGAAAATGTTCGATTTTAAGTTAAATGAATTTGTTCACCAAAACAAAGTAGATTTTTTATGTTATACAAATGCAAACTTTAAATACGTAAAAGAATTAGATAATTTTAGAGGTTTTCATGTGATTCGAGATCCTCGTGACGTGCTCGTGTCTGGATACTTTTCTCATCGTTATAGCCATCCAACAAATCGATGGAGTGAGCTTGTAGAACACAGAAGCAAGTTAGAAAATTTAT
Organism: Coleofasciculus sp. G3-WIS-01; assembly: GCF_040223135.1. Taxonomy (NCBI): domain Bacteria; kingdom Bacillati; phylum Cyanobacteriota; class Cyanophyceae; order Coleofasciculales; family Coleofasciculaceae; genus Coleofasciculus; species Coleofasciculus sp. G3-WIS-01. The sequence continues at coordinate 18,070 of NZ_JAVJZI010000287.1, read as the reverse complement.
CGAAGGAGGAAGGTTTACTCTTGGAAATAGAATTTAGTAAACGATTTTTAGAAGAAATGTATACTTGGGATTACTCCTTGTCTAATGTTTATGAAATCAAGATGGAAAATCTTGTAAACGATCCTTATAACGAAATTATTCAGGCTTGCTATTTTTTAGGTATAGTCAATGAGCCAACATTTAAAGAAAGATTTTCGTATCTTACAGCCATGTTTTTAAATCGGGCTTTGGAAAAGAGCGGAAAGTTTTCTTTCAGTATGTCGATGAATAAAATTCCTGAAGAGAGATTGTTAAGGTTAATATATAAAAATCAATTTCCTCGAAAATCAAAAGGAAGAAATCAGGGAAAAGAGGATAAAAAAAGTCACTATCGTAAAGGAGTAGCTGGAGATTGGAAAAACCATTTTAATCAAGAACACACTAGGGTTTTCAAAAATAAATATAATCAAATATTGATAAAGTTGGGATATGAAGAGGATGATAATTGGTAAATAGATATATCATCATTCTTTTGTCTCAATTAAACTGAACCAAAAGTTAGACTTGACATATACTGAGTTGATCACAGATGATGATTAATTGCGTGTATATTCCTGCTCGGATCAGGTCAAGATATACCAAAAGCGGCTCAAAGCCTTAGAGAAACAGCGATTTATCGCTTCTCGACATGAGTTAGGATTATGGCAAAAGCTGTCATGGTGAGTACAACGGCAAGCTAGATATGACTCACGCTTGTGTACTTTTAGCCCTAACAGCCTAATCCGTTAGTCCCAACTCGCCAATGAGCTAGCTACCTGTACGGCTACATTTAAGGACAATCCCATGAGTTACGCAATTATTGAGACAGGCGGAAAACAACTGCGAGTTGAACCCGGTCGCTTTTACGACATTGAACTCCTACCCGTTGAACCTGAGGAGAAAGTCACCATTGAACGGGTTTTGCTGGTTGAGAATAATGGTGACGTCACCATCGGTCAGCCTTGGGTTGATGGAGCGACAGTTGAAGGCACGGTGATGCGACATTTTCGCGATCGCAAAATCCTAGTCTACAAGATGAAGCCGAAGAAGAAAACCCGCAAAAAGCGGGGACATCGCCAGGAAATTACTCGCCTGATGATTGATACTATCAGTCTGAATGGTTCAGTGTTAGCGACTACTAGCACTGAGTCCCCAGAAAGACCGACTTCTGAGACTCCTGTAGATGTAATGGCAACTGAGGCGGAGGAGTCAGCACCTGAAGCAACATCTGAAACTGCTTCAGAATAAGAATAGGAATCTACTCACACCAAATCCGCCTTTATCACTCCCTTTTGAGGAGGCGATTGAAATCGCTGCTACACAAGCAAAGTCCGCCTGCGCGGACTAGGTTATAACGGGGGTAGCATTCCCTGGATTTGGTATCACACCATTAAAACAAGAGGAGACTATGGCTCATAAGAAAGGTACAGGTAGTACCCGTAACGGTCGTGACTCTAATGCCAAACGGCTAGGAGTTAAACGCTTTGGCGGTCAAGTTGTCAAAGCCGGTAACATTTTGGTGCGTCAGCGTGGCACTAAATTTCACCCCGGTACTAATGTCGGTCGCGGCAAAGATGATACTCTATTTGCCCTGATAGATGGCACGGTGACGTTTGAGAGAAAGGGTAAATCTGGCAAGAAAGTGAGCATTTATCCAGTTGCGGCTGAAGCTGAACTGGCAACAGCTCAGGTTTAGATTTGTAGGTTGGGTTGAACGAAGTGAAACCCAACAGGTTAGGGTTGGGTCTCTTCTCTAGACCCAACCTACCCCCTGAAGCTAGCTCAGTTGTAACCCAGTTCATGTTAAGATCCATTTCAATTCTGAAAATTCGCTTAGAAAGGAAGACTTAACTATGGAAGCAGCCATGCTGTTGGCGAAATTGCCTGAAGCTTATTCTATCTTTGACCCTATCGTAGACGTTCTCCCGGTCATCCCTGTCTTTTTCTTGCTGCTAGCGTTTGTTTGGCAAGCGGCTGTAGGTTTCCGTTAAACTCTCAAGAAACACTTTCTGACACAGGGGGTTGAGTAGAGGGCGACCCGATCAAATTGGGTGAATACGGTTGTTAATTGGTGCAAGGGACGGGTCGCGCCTAGACTCCGAAACACAGGATGTTTCTCTCATCCGTTGCGGATGTGAGCGCGTCCGTTCCTTAGTCTCAGATCTTGCACCGCCCGATTAAGAATGATGCTATATCTTCTTAGCTGCGTCCGCCAATCGTTTTCTTAAATGCCGATCGCTCACCAAGGCGCTTGATATAGTCTGAGATAGCTGGGTACTCGCTCAAATCAAGCTGTAACATAATCGGGATATAACTCAAATACGCTCCCACCGCCACATCAGCCACGCTAAACTGATCTCCCAACAAGAACGGTTGATTTTGTAAACGTTGCTCAAGCGGGGGAAACAATTTCGGCATTTCCCGCTCTCGACTCGCCTCCACAAAAATTCCCGGACCAAGGGTCGCATTGGCAAACAAAATCCATTGAGCTATGGTGGCTTGCTCTTCCAATCCGTTTAGGTTGCCATATTTTTGAGCCAGGTAGAGCAAAATTGCCCCCGACTCCCAAAGTGGGAAATCCCCATCCACAATAGCTGGGACTTTACCCATGGGATTAATCGCCAGATAATCCGGCTGGCGATGTTCCCCAGCTTGCATATCCAACAGCACATAGTCGTAGGGAACGCCCAGTTCTTCTAAATACCACTGGACAATTGACGCCCGACTGCGGGAGCCACCATAAAGTTTTAGCATCGTCGTTTGGGTTATAGAACTTTGTGAGTGTATTCGTGCTGTTTAACGTCGTCTTCCTTACGCACAACTCGTATCTGATTCAGCACCCGCTTGCGTTCGATGGAGTAATTGAAATCATCGCGCATTGTACCAGGAGGAATGTGGGATTGTGCCTCCGGACGAGTTTTGTACGTGCGAGCGGCTGCGATCGCGCGGACGATAAAATCATCGCAAAAATGAGCCTCGACGGGAAATTCAGGCGGTTTTTCTGGGGTGTCACCACTGATCACCTCGCCCAGTGTGGTGCCACGCGCCATGGAATAAGAGGTGGGAATCCCTTTGAGAATTGCCTCCAGAGCCGCTGAAGGAATCGGTTCCAGGATTTTTACCTCCTCAACTTCACCCTCTTGTTTCAAGAAGCAGGTGGCTAAGCCTACAACTAAATAATTATCCGCACTAACGTCAGGAGCATCCTGTAATGCTGTTGCCGTTGCCATATTTTGAGTGTCCTTAATGATATCCCAACCCAAACCAATCAGTTACTTTGGTTGCATTTTACCACCTAAATCGCGAGGGGCTACGGCTTCAACTGGAACGAAGTGGAGGTAAGCCTTTGGGGGATAGGGGGAAATGCCAACGCTAAATGCCCGAAGTATTTCCAGTCATTTCCCGCCTATTGGTATAATATTAGCCATGAAACAAGTCCTCACGATAGTTGTAAAACTTCAACCCACGCCCAAACAGGTTGCCTTCTTAGAGGCAACCTGTTTGGGCGTTTGCGGACGCATGCAACTACGTGAATGACCACACAGACCCTAAGCTGACCAATAAAATTGCCATTCAGTCCCTAACCTATCAAACCATCAAGAGCGAGTTTAACCTGGTGGCAAATATGGCTGTTAGGGCTTGTGCGCGTGTAGCCGCCAACCGCAAGGTAGCCAACCTAAAAGGCAAACCTGTTAAAAGCTAGGCACGGGGTTATTGTGCTTCTTTAACCGAACTATTGAGTATGTTCAGCTTAGCTTGTTTGATAGCTTCAGGGCTACTGAAAACCCAGACCTGTGCTCTTAGCAGGTCTGGGTAGTTTATCTTCTAGACTGGACATCCTTAATAGATGGGTTAGACTAGACAATCACTTGCCGGGGAATGTAAAGAAACATTGCAGATTTCTGGCGCGTTACCGTTAGCCCGGTAAGGTTGGGAGACAGAGCATCGCCAGATGGCAATAAAGATTTTAGTGCGATCGCCAGCTATATGAACTCCTGTCCGATTGTGCCAATTTTTGTAGGTTCACACAGCTAGCGGAGTGAACAACACTCAGGATAGAGGGAATGACTCAGCTTCATTCACTAAGATTTCAGGAAAGCAGCTAAGCTGTGCTGTAGATTTCTCATAGAACATCAATAAGTTGGGTTGGCTGGTGATTATGAAGAGGAGTAAAGACGCCTCAGGAAGTGACACACCGACACCAACTCGCGGGGTGCAGCCAGACTTAAGGTTGATTGTAGATAGACCGCAGGTGTTGTTGGAGGACGATTATGAACACTCATGTATTTATCAAAGGCGATGAAGAGAATAGACAATGGATTCCCATGTCCCGCCGCAAACCCTATCCTTTACCCCCGATTAAACTGGCACCTCGAACCCCAGACCACCTTTCGATTAAAAGTCTACGCACCGGCGCACAACGCAAAGCCAAACAGGGAGAGTACAGTAGTGCGATCGCGCTTTTGAGTCAGGCAATTAGACATCATCCTACCCATGCCATTGACTATAACAATCGGGGCTTGATTTACTTCCAAATGGGTCAGCGTCAAAAAGCCTTAGACGATTACAACCGAGCCTTACAACTCAATCCTGAATTGGACAGTGCTTACAATAATCGCGGCAATTACTATGCTGCCATGGGACAATTAGCTAAAGCGCTGGCGGATTATGAAAAAGCATTGGATCTCAATCCGCGTAATGTTCGCACTTGGGTTAACCAAGCCATCACCTTTCGGGAATTAGGGCTTTATGACCTCGCCATAGAAAACCTAGACTTGGCTTTAATTTTGGGATGCCTACAAAACCACATCTATGCCGAACGAGGTCGTACCTATCATTTGCGGGGAGATTGGAACTGCGCTATCGCTGACTATCAACGCGCTCTCTCTCAACTTCCTGTATCAGGAACCTCAGGTCGTCTACGCCGGAAAGTTGAAACCTGGATGAGCGAGTTACTCGATCCGTTAACCGCTTAAACTCGAATTATCCTTTGTGTACTATCCCAGGAAACTTGATCGTTGTTTAGTTATCGGGCATACGACGTCGATCTTCCCAGACGACCTGACGCTGATTTGGATCAACCCGATAACTTTGATCTTGCATAACTTGTCTAGCTTGTGCCGGATCAAAGGCTTCGCCGAAGTCATTGCGGAGTTTATTGACACGGCTTTGGGTGCGTTTCACTTCAGCGCGTACTTCTTGTAACTTCGCTCTTTGGGAAAAATGATAGGGCAACAGTTGCGCCAATCCAGCGATCGCGGCAGTACAAAGAATTACATTTACCACTAACTTAGCTGTAATTTCACCAGCAACGACGGAGTAGGAATGCCGCCGAGGACGACGTTCTTGGCGAGTAACCCTGCGGCGGGTTGGTAGAGGTTGCCGAGTTGGTCGAGAGGTTGGGATTGCATTCATCTCAAAAAAAACTTGCTGAAGACTCCCGTTATCATCAAGATCGGTACTTTCGTAATTGACATGCTCCCCAACCTGCTAACGCGAGGATGGGGATTCCTTAAATCGCTTTAAGGGTTTCCTGTACCCGATACACTAGCACTAACCATTCAGTTACAGTGCTACCAACTGCCGGGAGCATCTGTAGGTGTGTACAGACAGATAACCTACAGCATTTTACTGCAATTATCCGGAATATCAGGGGGGCGACTCAAACCGTATCTGTATCTACAAGACAAGGGTTGGCGTCGCACCCCTTATATGTCCCAATTCCCGGTTCGATTAAGAATGAGAACTACTTATAGAGTTCCGTAGCTAGACGGAAGGCTAAGATACCGGGAATGAGCGCTACGACGAGAGCGACGAAAACTTGGGTATCTGAAAGGGACATGGTTTACAAGCTCCTAATTAGACATCAATATGACCTTTAGTCTACTGGCTATTGCTCCGTTTTCGGCAGAAATTTCGGTCAACACGTTAAGATTAGTTAACAGAAGGCTCACAGTTGCCGAGCAAGAGCAGCTTACGCCCTCGTCCATACTCGAAATCATTATTCATTTCATTAATGCTGGATCAAGTTTTTAACTTACCGTTCAATCTAGGAATAGAAGCCCCCTTAGTCCTGCTAATTCTGATCGCTCTCGAAGCAGTGCTCTCAGCCGATAACGCGATCGCGCTGGCAACAATCGCTCAAGGTTTAGAAGACAAAAAAATCCAGCGACAGGCGCTGAACTTTGGCTTAGGGGTAGCTTACGTTCTGCGGATTAGCCTGATTCTGACGGCAACGTGGGTGGTCAAGTTTTGGCAATTTGAACTCCTCGGTGCTGCTTATTTGCTCTGGTTAGTCTTCGAGCATTTTACTTCAGAGGAAGACGAACAACATCACCATCATGGACCGAGATTTACGTCGCTTTGGCAAGTGATTCCCCTGATCGCCATTACTGATCTAGCCTTTTCCTTAGATAGCGTTACCACCGCGATCGCGATTTCTGACCAAATCTGGCTGGTTTTGGTTGGTGGCACCATTGGTGTGATTACCCTGCGGTTTATGGCAGGATTATTCATCCGTTGGCTACAGGAGTATGCCAATCTGGAGGATGCAGGTTACATTACGGTTGGTCTAGTCGGATTGCGACTTTTGGCTAGGGCAATTAATCCAGAATTAGTGCCGCCAGAATGGCTAATGATTACTGGTATTGCCCTGATCTTCCTTTGGGGATTTTCTCAGCGCACGAATGAAGAAGACAACTCACTACCAGAGGTTAATGAACAGCTTGACTAAACCTGCCCCTGGCACATATTTCATTACTAATATTTTTCCATTACCACAAGGCTAACTATTTGGCAATACCCCGGCGATAACCGCACCCAAAATTGCCAAACCAAAGGCGACGCGATACCACACAAAGATCCAAGTGTTTGAGGTTTGTAGGTAATGAATCAACCAAGCGATCGCGGCATAAGAAAATACGGCAGATGATATCACTCCCACGGTGAGGGGCATGAATCCCCCCTCCCCGACTCCGGATTCTAATAAATCCTTTAACTCAATTAACCCCGCTAGAGTAATCGCTGGGATACCCAGCAAAAAGGAAAATCGGGCGGCTGTGCCTCTCTCCAATCCCATAAACAAGCCAGCTGTAATCGTTGAACCCGATCGCGACACCCCAGGAATAAGCGCCAAGGCTTGAGCAAATCCCATCAAGACGCCATCCTGCATCCCCAACTTATCGAAATTACGCTCTTTCCTACCCATCTTTTCGGCAACGCCCAACAGCAGCCCCATAAAAATCGAAGCACAAGCGATCGCGACGGTACTCCGCAGGGGAGAATTATCAAAATCGGGAATAAATATCTTAATTAACAAGCCACAGAAGACAATCGGTAAAGTACCCAAGCCAATACCCACCGCCATGCGAAAATCGTTGGCTTGGTAATCCCTCCTCTGAATCGCTTTAATCGTACCTGTGGAAATTTGCCATAAGTCTGACCAAAAATACCACAGCACCGCAGCAATACTCCCTAGTTGAATAATCGCCGTAAATGCCACTCCCGGATCACCCCAGCCTAGTACCACGGGTATCACTTTTAAATGTGCCGTACTGCTAATCGGGATAAACTCCGTTAACCCCTGCACGATTCCCAGTACCAATGCTTGAGAAATGTTCATCTCGGAGGTGGATGGGGTGGTGGGTACGGCTACGTCTGTCGGTAAGGTGGTGCCGAAACTCTTCAACTGAATGATGAGTAAGGCGCTCAGGAGGCTAATACTTAAAAATTTGAACCACCGCCACTGCAATTTGATCATGTATGTCTGTAAAATTCCCAATCCCCAATCACTAATCACCAGTCACTCGCATTAATCGGCATTTTGGCATAGCTGAATCGCGATCGCAAACTTTGTGCGGTGCTAGCAGTACACTATAATAGGTTACATCCCCCTAGGGGGGATATGGCTCATGATATATTGAGAACTGTAAACATAAGTAAAGAAAATTAAAGAAATCGTGTTTCGCAATAGTGTGTTTTCTGATACCTCCTCCAACTACTCCCACCCATCCGGAGAGGTTTGGCTGTCTGGCTCAATCGGTCGCGTCCTCAGTTACCTAGGTATAGCCTCAAAAGCCAGAGGTCAAGGCTGGTGGCTGTTTGCTGCTGCATCATTTCTGGTATCTGTACCTGTGTTTGTCCAAGCGCCATTGGTCCGGCAACTGCCCTGGTTAAGTGTAGTGTTAACCGTAGGGTGGGTATGGCTGGGGGTTAAGCTGATGGCGCGTCCTGGGATGCAAGTGTGGGGAGATTTGGTACTTGGTTTTAGTTGGTGTTGGCTAGCGGGTTCAATTTATTGGGGCTGGCTGCGGAGTGAACCCCTGCTACATTTGCCCATCGAAGCAATTGGTCTACCCTTTGCCCTTTGGGGGTTATGGCGGGGGAAAGGAGTTGTGGGTAATTTGTTTTACCTGGGTTCTCTGTTCGGGACAGTTCTAACTGATGTATATTTTTATTTAACCGATCTGATTCCATACTGGCGTCAGATCATGGACGTTGATCCAGCGTTAATCACACCCATCTTGCAAGAGGCGATCGCACAAGTGCAAACCCCTTGGGGAATTAGCTGGGCGGCGGTTTTAGGATGTACACTAGGACTAGTAGGATGTGGGGCATTGACGAGAGGACAATTGCCGTGGTGGGCATTTAGCGGGGCGGTATTGAGTACAATTTGGGTAGATAGCCTATTTTGGCTAGCAGCTACACTTCAATAACTCCTAATGAATGTCTACAGTAAACAATTATTGACATTTGAGAATGTGGGCAGTGAAGTTTCCGGAATCACTCGTTTGGCTTCAGAATGCATCTACTAGGATATAGATTTAAGTTCCTGTTTATTTTTTAACCCGTCGTTGCTTCTGTGCCTGTGGTGACTCTACGATCCACTCCCTATTTACTTCTACCAACTGAGACTGGTAACCGCTACCTCCCCCTGGTGGGTAGTAACTGCTGGACGGTTGGTCGCGGAGATGATAACAATTTTGTCCTCTCAGATCGCTGGATTTCCCGAAATCACGCGATGTTACAGTGTACTGAAACCGGTGACTTCTATCTAATTGATTTAGGGAGTCGCAATGGTTCCTTCGTCAATGGACGCCGAGTGAGTATTCCGGTGACATTACGAAATGGTGATCGGCTGATGTTTGGTCAGACTGAACTGGAATTTCACTCGCCATCCGACACCCGAGATCGCGACTATAACCAACCTCCGAGTAGTGAAACCCTAACCTCTACGTTACATGTGCGCCGCCTGATGTCGGTGATGGTGGTGGATATCCGCGACTTTACGGTTCTGACTCGCCAACTGGATGAAAAAATTCTCTCCGCCGTGATTGGCACCTGGTTTCGCCAATCGGGAAATATTATCCGCAAATCAGGGAGTTGGGTGGATAAATACATTGGCGATGCGGTGATGGCAATTTGGTTTCATGGACATAAAGGGGTGAGTAAAGACGAAGCCTTGAACGTGTTGCAAGCGGTTAGCGATTTGCACAGCATGACGGCGTCGCTTTCGAGTCAATACCCCCTACCCTTCCCGCTCCGCATTGGTACGGGAGTGAATACAGGTTATGCGATGGTGGGAAATACCGGTAGTGGCGATCGCCCTGATTATACAGCCATTGGCGATACAGTGAACGCGGCGTTTCGTCTGGAGTCGGCGACGAAACAAATTGGTCTGGATATTGCTTTGGGAGAAGATACCTATAAGTATCTCGAAGAGTTAGGATACAACGAGCTGGGCTTTAAACAACATGTTGTGACGCTGAAAGGGTATGATAAGCCAACCACTACCTATGCGGGAACTTATGCTGATCTGAATAAATTTTTAGCGACTCATTCTTTACATTCTAAAGGCGTATAGGCTTGAACTACCCATAATTTGATCGGGGCGCCCGCCGCCAGGTATCGGTAATAATCTAATGTCGCATTTAGACAAGGGCGAGTCGATAAAGATTAATTCTCAAACCGAACATTTTTGCAGCGACTCGCCCCTACAGTCCCTACAATATGTGGCGTTTATGCTGAAAATGATACAAGATATCAACGATAACAGACACTAAAAACCTCGGCAAACTTGGCAATGACCACTGGGCGGACTTGATCGACGGTAAGATCTGGAATAAACTGGGCAAGACTGCCAACGGGTTTATCGGCTATTCCACAAGGGACAATGTGCTTAAACCCGCTTAAGTCTGGGCAAACATTTAGGGAAAAGCCGTGCATGGTAATCCAACGACTGACTTTAATGCCAATAGCTGCAACCTTGCATCCCTCTAGCCAAACCCCTGTCATCCCCGTTTCGCGATCGCCTTTAAGTCCATAAACCGCTAAAACCTCAATTAAGACGGCTTCTAACTGTCGCAGATACCAGTGTAAATCTTGCTGATAATAGCGTAAATTGAGAATGGGATAGCCCACAAGTTGACCGGGACAATGGTAAGTGACTTCACCTCCCCGTTCTATACGGTGAACTTCCCAGTTGATTTCTTTTGGGTTGAACTTGAGGAAGTCTAAAGAAGCACCTTGACCTAAAGTATAGACAGGCGGATGTTCCATTAATAAGAGAACATCATCAAGGGTGGGATCGTTAACCCGTTGTGACAGGAGCGATCGCTGTTGTTCCCAGGCGACAGTATAAGGTACAAGACCTTGATTGTCGAGCAGGCATTTACGCTGCGCCATTCACGTCCTACTCTCTGAAGATAACATCCCTATTAATTATGAAAGATAAACTTATTTATTGGATCAATCAGTTATTAGTCGCTGATTTTTTCCTAGTTTTATTTAGCTTCTTCTGGTTCGCGATCGCACTCCTAGGGCGATCGATTGGTGTTTCCCTGGGATTAGACTTGTGGTATAGCCTGTGGAATCCTGTCTTTACTCCTGCGATCGGTCTTTTAATGGCAGGTGCGCTACTGACTGGACTGATGAACCAGATTACCAAGCGCTTGAATTCAGATTGAGTTTTCTTACGTCAACCAAACCTACTATATGTTCCAAACCCTTGTCAAACATTTACTTACTTTCGCCAAACGATTGGTTAGGGATAGGACTCCGACTCGGTATTGCCTTACTAGTGGGAGGAATTATCGGCTTTGAACGGGAAATCAAAGATAAACCAGCCGGGTTGAGAACTTATATCCTAGTCAGCTTTGGTTCTGCTTTCTTTACCCTGATACCCATATTAATTGGTGTGGCTGAACAAAGTGCAGATGCTCTTCCGCGCGTGATTCAAGGCATTATTGGTGGCATAGGATTTTTAGGTGGAGGAGTAATCTTGCAAGAATCTCAGCCCCAGCGACAAGGATATAGAGTTCGGGGACTGACTACGGCGGCGGCGATTTGGGTGTCAGCAGCTTTGGGAATTGCGGCGGGGTGTGGGTTATGGGTTTTAAGTTTAATTTCTGCCTTATTTATTTTAGTAATTTTGAGACTGTTTAAAAAAATTGAGCCGAATAGCTAGTACAAAAAGTCTCCAATACAGAAGGCAAAGGGCATTTACAAATAGGGACTAAAACATTCTGTCAAAGCCCCAAACTGATGAACCCATATTTTCATCATCTGTGCCTAAAATTATGCCTCCGGCTGTACCAGGTACGAGTTCAATCCCTTCTACTTTATGATAATTTAAGCGATAAATAGGAACCAGTGTCTGGTTTTGGTGAAATACGAGGCGGTTATCCTGTAGACTCAAAATACCTGCTACGTAAACGGCGGATTGAAAGGGTCCATCGTCACCATGATCTGAAGCCGAGGCGATATAAACAATGCCAGCCGAATCAACCTTTATATCAGAAATATGGCGAACACTACTCACTGGAAACGGTACAGTTAAACTGGCTGAACCTTGAGGCGTAATCTCATCAGTTTTCAAGTCCAAAAATCCCCAGTACAGGACTCCAGGTTCTTCAGTGTTACCCCGATGCGCCCAAACTGCGAGCAGCTTATCATTAATTTGTTGCAAAGCAAATCCTTCTAGGTTAGTCCCTTCAGGCAGATTGGGCAAATTAAATATGTTTAAAAAAGATACATCCTGATGATTGGCGCTGAGCCGAAAATGATAGACTGTTCCCGAACTGGTTAACGCCATGAATGTTGGTTCCGATTGTCCAGGAACAGCCGTGAGTGCTTCTAAATCTACAGGTAAGGGTTGGTTTGACCAGTTGATAGGGAAATATTCAGGGGCTTGTTCGCCGGTAATCCTGATCATCGCCAGACGCCCTTCCCCTACTCTTTTATTGTCATGAACAATTAGAAACGAAGTGGAATCCTCTTGCTGTTCTAAGAATGCCATGCCACTAATCCCAAAGAGGATACTACCACGCACAGGACGCCAGGGTTGTGCCTGAACGGGTTGGGCAAAGGGTGAAACCGTTAGGGTGACGCCTACAATGAGGGTTAAAGCTAGGGTTTTGAGTGTTTGCATTTGAACCATTATGGCAGAGATTCATCACCCGCTCAATCTCCCCTGGCGTCTAGGCTGAAAAAGCCTAACCGCTCACCCTTCTGAAAAAATCTGCAATTAGTTAGAGGGAGCAAGTCACTCTCCTGATAGATTCCACAACGACTATTTAGGGCGACTATGGTTTAGTACATAGCAAATAATTTCCAACCTCTATCTAAACCATCAACGAGTTAGATAGCTTAGTTTGCTGCGATCAAGATAAGCAGCAACTTTTGTTCTATAGATAGGAATAATCATGTTGAATCAAGGAGACTCCGTCCCCTTATGGACTAAACGCAGCGGGACTTACCTAGGAGCTATCGCATTTGCTCTAGCCGCTTTGCTTCTTCCTGGCTGTACTACTGATAACGAGGAAATTCAGGAGGGAAGAACCAACGTTACCACCGAAGATGTTGCTGAAAATACCGAAGACATCATCGGGAAAGAGGTCACGATTAGAAACAAAGTCGAACAAAAAGTGGGTGACTTTGGCTATCTCGTGCAGGCGGAGGAGTTGGGTAGCGAACCTATTCTGATCCTGGATGTTACAGAAGCTCCCTTCGATCTTCCAGAGGATCAAGAGATGCCGATTCAAGTAACGGGTGAAGTCGCGCAATTAGTAATTGCCGATATCGAAACCGAATACGGTGTAGACTTAGGTGACGAATATGTCGAGTATGAAGACCGACCTGTTATTATCGCTGAATCCCTCGCCCTGGCTCCGACTACTGAAGACTTAGCGGAAGCACCCACAGGCTATTTCGACAAAGTTATTGCTGTCGAGGGTGATGTTAGAGATATTTACTCTCCCAATTCATTCTCTCTATTTGAAGATGGTTGGGTAGATGATATCGGCGTTTTAGTTATCGGTGTCAATCGCAATCTTAAAGCTGAGGATAGCGTTGTACAAGAAGGCGAAAGAGTCACCGTGACGGGTGTAGCGCGTAAGTTTGACCCGAAGCTCTTGCAGGATTCTGACCTCGGTTGGGACGCGCAGAAGATTGAGGAGTTTGGGTCGAGATATACAGACAGACCCGTTATCGTAGCCGAAGATATTTTCCCTTCTGCTGTCGATAATAAATAAAAGTTTTGTTCTGAATGATGAAGTGTGACATTAATCTTTATGCTTTTGTCTTCGTTCAAAGTGCTTTAGTCACAACAAAGAAAAAAGGCTAAGTCAAGCCTAACGTTGTTTAATTTATTCAAAGGAGCAGTAATGCTAGAAAAAGAAAAGTTTGTCCCCGAAAGCCGTGAATACAAACGTGTTGTTGGTATTTTCCCCAAGCGCGAAAATCTTCAAAATACGATCCAGGCGCTCAAGGATGGGAATTTTGATATGGAGAGAGTTTCTCTCCTAGCGCGGAATATCGACGACGTAGAAGGCGCTAAGGAAATTACCGAAAAACACGGGAATGAAGCCCAAGAAGGAGCAGGTATAGGCGCGACTACCGGTACTCTTCTCGGTGGTGTTGGTGGTTTCTTGATTGGCGTCGGTTTACTGGCGATTCCAGGTGTTGGTCCTATCCTCGCCGCCGGAGCCGAGATAGGGGCGTTAGGCTCAACGTTAGCTGGAGCCGGAATTGGCGCAGCAACAGGCGGTATCGTTGGCGCTTTGATTGGTCTGGGTATTCCGGAAGAGAAAGCTAAGGTGTACAATGAGCGCATCAAAGCCGGCGACTATTTGTTGATGTTCAGCGGCAGTGACGACAGAGTTGAACGTGCGGCGTCAATTATGCGCGATCGCCATGCGGAAGAGTTGGAAATCTTTGAGGCGCCTGAGCCAGTTGAACATGAGCGTCGAGAAGAGGTTGAGGTGAAAGAAGAGTATGTAGAACAAAAGCCTGTGTCAACGGTTAAGCAGCCAAGGGTAAATGAGCGAGAAGTTGTTGAAGCTCATGACATAGAAGGCGATTGTGATCCAGATGTCGTTATCGTTGATAAGCGAAATACAGTTCGATAAGTTGGCTTAAGACTTTTACCAACCTAACCCCCAACCCCTTCCCTACCAGGGAAGGGGAGCAATTGTGAAGTACCCCAACAAGATCCGCTGAAGTTGGGGAACCTCCAACTTCTTAAAACAAGGACGGTCTTATTCGTCTTTAGGGTTTCCCGCTTCATCCGCCGATGCCTCCAAAGGTTGCCCTTTATTGGTCTTGCTCAGCGTCCACAGGCAGCCGCCCGCCTCCCGCAGGCAGTGATATTTTTTAAGGGGACAGATTAAAACCTAGGCTGAGTAAACTCTGATCAATATCCTCGACTTTGGCACAACCACTCAACGCCATTGCTACATCCAACTCATCCCGCAACAATTCTAAGACATGCTGCACGCCAGCTTCTCCCGCCACGGCTAATCCCCACAACACCGGACGCCCCACCAACACCGCTTTAGCCCCCAATGCTAAGGCTTTGAGGACATCTGTGCCACGGCGAATCCCTCCATCCATAAGCACATCAACCTTATCGCCGACAGCCGCAACAACTTCAGCAAGAGCATCAATCGACGCGATCGCACCATCCAATTGCCTACCCCCATGATTGGATACAATCACTGCCTTTGCCCCATGTTCTACTGCCCGCAGTGCATCATCACCCCTTAAAATTCCTTTAACAATAATTGGTAAATTTGTCAAGGACTGCAACCCGTCCAAATCCTGCCAAGTCAATCCCGGGTCAAGCTGCTGGACAAAATAGGCAAATAACCCCGACTCGCCGATGATTTCAGGAATATCTCGATGAGCTAAATTTGCCAATTCCATACCCATAGGTAGGGTAAACTGGTTGCGCTTATCTTTTTCTCGACACCCTAAAACAGGCGCATCTACGGTAAGACAAAGGGCATTATAACCTGCGGCTTGAGCCCGTTCAACTAAGTCCTGAGTCAAAGCGCGATCGCGATGCATATAGAGTTGAAACCATAATGGAGAATGAGTATCTATCTGAGATTCCGACTGCACCTGTTTTGATGCCAATGCTACTTCTTCTAAAGGTTGAGTGGATAGGGTACTCAACACCATCGCTGATCCTACTTTAGCCGCTGCTTTTGCTGTCACTATTTCCCCCTCTGGATGTGCCAGACATTGAAATGCCATCGGTGCAATTAGAATCGGTAGGGAGAGAGATTGACCTAAAACGGTTATACTTAAATCCCGCTGACTCACATCAACCAACATCCGGGGGCGAAGTTTGAATTTCTCAAACGCCGCACGATTATCACGTAAGGTTACTTCATCCCAAGCGCCACTGGTGTAATAATCTACAGCCATTCGAGATAACTGCTGATGAGCTAATGATTCGTACTCGAAAAGATTAATAGGTTGAGTCATAGAATGAGGGAACAGGGAACAGGGAACAGGGAAAACCCGGAACGATATTCAATCCTTGGTAATTTTGGGGCTGGGAGATGGGCGCAGTAATTTTGGGGCTGGGAGATGGGCGCAGGGGCTGGGAGATGGGCGAAGCATTCTTGAAGAATATTTATCCTCTTCGGAGTAAGTTTTTGGCAAGAATGCTTCGCCCCTACAACAACCATACTCGCCAAATTTTAATCGTTCTATCACAACTACCACTCGCCAAGGTTTGTCCATCGGGGCTAAATGCCACAACCTGAACTGTATCCGTATGTCCTTCGAGAATACAACAATCTTGTCCAGTCGCAACCTCCCAAATCCTAATCCTGTTATCGCCACCGCAACTTGCGAGGAGACGCCCGTCGGGGCTAAAGGCGAGAGAACGCACCTGGAGTAAATTACCCTTAATGATAGAAGTCTGGGTAAGGGTACGAATATCCCACAACCGAATCATCCCGTCAGAACTGCCACTGGCTAAAGTTATACTATCAGGACTAAACGCGATCGCATCAACTGAGTTTAGATGTCCCGCTAGAGTCTCCAGCTTTTGCCAATGGGGAACGTGCCACAGTTCAATTGTCCCATCTAAACTCCCACTCGCCAAGATTTGCCCATCGGGACTAAATGCGACACAATTAAACCCACTGGAATGACTTGATAAAACCTGTAGCGTTGTCAACCTGCGACTCTGCCAAATTCTAATTGTGCTATCTCTACCGCAACTTGCCAATAGGGGTTTATTGGGGCTAAATGCCACTGAATAGACTCCTCCGTTATGACTTTTGACACTAACCAGTTTTTTTCCGGTTCGTACCCGCCATAACTTCAGGGTTGTATCTTGACTCCCACTCACTAGATATTTTCCATTAGGGCTAAACGCCAGACAACTTACATCCTGGGTATGTTGTCCGGAAAACCATCCCCCTAAAGTACGAATTTCCCATGCCATACTCACTTGCCACAACTTAATTGTTTTATCGACACTACCACTAGCAAGACTTTTTTTATCTGGGCTGAAGGCTACAGTGCCAACTCCCCCAGAATGCCCTGGGAGTGTATGAACAAAAGAGGCATTGATTTCAAGTTTTGGAGAATTAGTCTGGTATTGAATTATTGCCTGAATTATCCCCAATTGACGGAAATCTTGGCGGACTTCCTCTACAGAATGATACCGCTGTTTCAATAGAGGATGAATCATTTTATCCAGAATATCAGCAAGTTTCTGACTGACGGGATTATTGACTAAATACTGTCGCCAGACAAAGCCATTTTCTAAAGGTTCATATAAGTCAAAGGGCTGCATCTGAGTTAACAAATGAATGCAGGTAACTCCCAAACTATAGATATCGCTGGCAAAGACAGCTTTACCAAACGTCTGTTCGGGTGCCGCATATCCCGCAGAACCAATTGTTGTGCCAGTTTTAGCTAAAATCGTCCAGGTGGCATACTTAGCCGCACCAAAATCGACGAGGACTAATTTCCTATCGCGACGACGCCGGATAATATTCTCTGGCTTAATATCTCGATGAATAACATTTCCCTGATGAATAAATTGCAGTACGGGGAGTAAATCACTCAACAGACTGCGAATGTGACCCTCTGAAAATGCGCCTACTTCTGCTAGCTCTTGATTTAGATTTTGTCCATCGATAAATTCTTGGACAATGTACTGACAATTATTTTGCTCAAAATAGGCTAAAAATTCCGGAATTTGGGGATGGTTGCCTAATTCTTTTAATCGTTCAGCTTCTTGATTAAATAATTGGGCAGCTTTTGGGGAATTGTTTTGTCCTTGGGGGTAAAACTGTTTGATGGCACAGTAAGGTTTTGATGGCTGGGATTCATCCTCAGCTAACAGCGTTCTACCCAATCCCCCAACACCCAAAAGCCGAAGCGGACGATATCGTTCTGCTACTATCAGTTTTGTGCCGCAAGTTTGGCAGAAGTTTTGCTCGGTTTTGTTTTCAGGTTTTGGACAGTTTGGGTTAATACAGTAGCTCAAGAGGAAAATGGTAGGAGGATTAAAGGGTAAAAAGGTAGAAGGGTAGAATGGTAATGATCCCTTTCAATTATTGGGGTGCGATCGCGGATTTTATCAATGGATAATTAATAATTGATAATTGATAATTGATAATTGATTAATTGGGTCTAAGACCTCTTCGTTTACGAAGAAATTAAAAAAGATTTTCCTTAATTTCAATCCTCTTCTTTTAAGGAGAGGTCATTATCCATTGTTCATTATCCATTGTCAATTTGTGAA
>NZ_JAVJZI010000284.1:0-13701 GCF_040223135.1 Coleofasciculus sp. G3-WIS-01 | reverse complement strand
AATAATTGATAATTGACAATTGATTAATTGGGTCTAAGACCTCTTCGTTTACGAAGAAATTAAAAAAGATTTTCCTTAATTTCAATCCTCTTCTTTTAAGGAGAGGTCATTATCCATTGTTCATTATCCATTGTCAATTTGTGAATCTTACCAGTACCTCAAGCCCTCTGGCACAAATTTAAAGTACAAACGTTGAGGGCAAAGTAGGGAAAGCCATCACAGTAACCACGATTTGTTGGCAAAATCAGCCGGCTTATCGCTTTCCTTTTGAATTGGTCGTCCTAGAATGCGGGTTTGAGGACGCTTGGTTTCTAAAGGTCGTTTGGTCTCTACAGGTTGCTTTTGATTCACTTTGATCGCTTCATTCTCTTGTTTAAGTGTATCAACCTCCTGGATCAATTTTTCATTGGCTTGGGCAAGTTGAACGGCGGCTTCTTTTGCTTGAGCAAACTCACTCTTGAGATGATTAATTTTCTTTAACTCATTTTGTAGTTGTTCAACGGATTCTTGCTGCTGCTGCAATTGTGTTTCTAATTCCGTAATTTGTTTTTTCAAATCACGTTCTCGTTGCTCCGCTTGTGCTAAACTATCCTTTAAATCAACCAAAGTGGTTTCTTGGTTTTGAGCTTCCTCCAGTGCTTGCCTCAATTCCGCAACGGTGGCTTCTAGGTCAGCTTTTGTCGAATTCGAGCTTCTCGTTGTACTGGTTCTCCGGCTAGTTGCCATAGTTGATGTCTCCTCTGTTTCAGTATTCAGTTCGTCGGTATCGTCAACATTTTGCTGATGCGGGGATGGCGATTTTTCCACCTCTTCCCGTAGCAAATCAGTTAAACGTTTTTTAGTCATTAGCACCCCCAATTATGGTGTATTTCATCCGCCACGCGGCGATAATCAGCTTGAGCTTCACGGGCATTTTCTCCCCGCCATTGAGTAATCGGTATCCCCTGTAGGGCGGAGCGTTCGTGGGCTTTATACGCCCGAATAAACGTCCCGAATGCAGGAACGCCGAGTTCCCGGAGTGTGGTTTGAGCTTCTAACGCTTCCCGACGACTACGAGAGTCTACCCGGGTTAAGAGTACCCGATGGGAGGTTCCCACAGGCGCGATCGCACGGCGCACGGTTTCCATCAAAACCGCTAAATCCATCGGTGCGGGAGGTGTGGGTAAAACAATATAATCTGCGATCGCGACAACTGCATTCAAGGCTTGCGATCGCAGCGCGGGCGGCGTATCCACAACGGCTAACTCGTAGCCTTTCAGGGTTTGCAGGCGACTCAAGAGTTGAGGATTGGTTTCTTTAGCGACATCAAACCCGATTTTTCCCTCACTCCGTTCCACCCACCAACTCGCTGAACCTTGGGGATCAGTATCCACTAATAAAACCTGTTTCTTCTCCGCTAGTACGGCGGCTAAGTTAACTGAGGTCGTGGTTTTGCCCACACCTCCCTTACCATTAATGATAGCGATTATGCTGGTCATTCGTCATTTGTTCATGTCATTTGTCATTCATCATTTGTTATTTGGTTGGGGCGGGTTTAGTGACATCTTGGTCATTGGAAACAATAGTGGTGAAACCCGCCCCTACACAGGTTTTATCGCTTTGGGTAATGCTCCTTGCATCTTACTTAACCACTCAATTAAATTTTCTAACTGTTTGTTAGCTTTGAGGACGCCTAACCCCCGTACTGTTACTTTACCAGGAGAATAGACAAAGCGCGATCGCAAATTTTCGGGTAAGTTCTCTTTCAATAAATTCCACGCCGGTTCCTCCATGGGCGTTTCCAGAACAATGTGCTGTTTCCCTTCGGGTTTAATTCGACTAAATCCTAGAGACTTCGCCACCTGTTTGAGTTGTACAATCCGCAATAATTGCTCAACGGGTGCGGGTAAAGAACCATAGCGATCATTCCAATCAGCCGCAATTTGGGCTAACTCCGACTGGGAATTCGCCGCCGCCACTGTCCGATACGCACTCATTTTTTGCTCCAAATCGGGAATATAATCAGCCGGGATAAAGGCGGTGATATTCAAGTCAATCTGCGTATCATCCACTTGGGGAATTTCTTGTCCTTGAATCTCGCGAATGGCTTCTTGCAGCATTTCCATATACAAATCAAAGCCAATCACATCCATTTGTCCCGACTGTTCCGCCCCGAGGAGATTTCCCACCCCCCGGATTTCCATATCCCGCGTCGCGAGTTGATATCCCGAACCCAACTGAGTAAACTCCTGAATCGCCCGTAAGCGCTTGCGAGCAGGGTCAGAAAGCGTTTCTCGCTTCGGATAGAATAACCAAGCGTGTGCTTGAACCCCAGATCGCCCAACTCGTCCCCGCAGTTGGTAGAGTTGGGCTAGACCAAAGCGTTGGGCGTCTTCAATCAGGATAGTATTCACTCGCGGAATATCTAACCCCGATTCAATAATGGTGGTACAAATGAGGATATCCGCATCCCCGTTACTAAAGGTGAGCATTGTCGCTTCTAATTCCCCTTCTGGCATTTGCCCATGGGCGATAGCCAGTCTCGCCGCTGGTATCATTTCCCGCAGTTTAGTAGCTACTTCTTCAATTCCCTCGACTCGGGGGACAACATAGAACACCTGTCCCCCTCGATCTAATTCCGTGCGAATCGCGGTACGAACCGCTTCTGGATCATAAGGGGCTAAATGGGTTTTAATGGGACGCCGGGAAGGGGGTGGTGTGGTAATCAAACTCATTTCCCGCACCCCAGATAGGGACATATATAAAGTACGGGGAATGGGTGTAGCGGTTAAGGTAAGCACATCGACTTGAGTTTTTAGAGCTTTAATTTTCTCCTTTTGGTTCACTCCAAATCGCTGTTCTTCATCAATAACTAACATACCTAAATCGCGGAATGTTACACCTTTTCCTAATAATTGATGGGTACCCACAACAACATCTAATTCCCCAGTATTGAGGCGGCGCTGAATCTCCTTGCGTTCCTGAGCAGTGCGGAAACGGTTGAGTAATCCCACATGAATAGGATAGGGAGCAAAGCGTTCTTTTAGAGTGTGGTAATGTTGTTGAGTCAGAATCGTGGTTGGGGCGAGGAAGGCGACTTGTTTGCCGGAGGTAATCACTTTAAAAATTGCCCGCAATGCCACCTCAGTTTTCCCAAACCCCACATCCCCACAAACCAAGCGATCCATGGGGCGATCGCTCTCTAAATCTCGCTTCACATCTTGCACCGCCTTGAGTTGATCTGGGGTGGGTTGGTAGGGAAATGACTCCTCTAGTTCATCTTGCCAAGGGGAATCCACGGGAAATGCATAACCGGAACGTTGACTGCGTTGAGCATAGAGCTTGAGTAAATCAACCGCCAGTTTCTTAATGCTTTTGCGAACCCGACTTTTGGTCTTTTCCCAGGCTTTGCTGGACATTTTATTCAGTTGGGGCGCAGGGCTATCGGCGCTGCGATAGCGAGACAAAACCCCCACCTGATCAGCGGCTACCCGCAATAATCCATCGGCATATTGTAAAACTAGATATTCACGGGTTTCATGGTTAAGGGTGAGGCTTTCTAGCTTGACAAATTTACCAATCCCGTGATTTTTATGTACCACATAATCCCCAGGGGTTAACTTATTCGGGTCAACCTGTTTCGAGGCGGCGCGGCGTCGTTTACGCACATAACTGGGGGTAGCGAGGGTATGCTGCCCAAAAAACTCGCGATCGGTAATGACAACAAGGCGAAACGTAGGCAGGATAAAGCCTTCGAGTTCCGCTAATCCGGAATATTTGACCGCCACGGGTGTTTTCTGGCTTTGCAGTTTATCAATAGCGGGATAGTCACGGGGATTAGGAACAAACTGGGCGGGACAATCATGTTCCTGTAAAAGAGAGACAGAACGACTAGGTTGAGCAGAAATCAGCCAAACCGAAAACTTGCGATCGCGTTCACTGCGGACAATTTCTGCAAGTTTGGCAAATTGGTGCGGTGTTGCGGGAATCGGGCGGCTGGCTAAATTCACCGCCGTCTCATTAGTTGCTTCTGCCAGTTCCGATAAATAGACTGTAGAGACGTGCCATGGCACGTCTCTACATGGCGCGTCTGGGTCATATTGACGATGGAGAGGGGGAAGAGGATGGGCTAATGTATCTAAATGATCTTGGGCATGTTCCACCCAGCGATCGCAATGGGCGCGACATTGTTCGGGTTCGTCAATGGCAATAACGATATTATCAGGTAAATAATCCAATAGAGAGGCAGGTTTCTCAAAGGCAATACCCAAGAAGCGGCGACTCCCTTCCAGATGTCCCCCGGCTTGCCAAAGTGCCTGTTCCTCTTCCTCTAGATGGATTTGAACCTGTTGAACTTGGGTATCACTGAGGGCATCGGTAATAATGGGGCTAAAATCAGTAGGGGTAAGTACCAGTTGCTCAATTTTATCTAGGGAGCGTTGGGTTGCGGGGTCAAATTCGCGCAGTTGTTCGAGTTCATCCCCAAACCATTCCAAACGCACAGGTAATTCAGCCGCAACTGGGAAAACATCAACAATATCACCGCGCCGACTCCACTGACCTTCCATTTCCACCAGTGGCACTCGATCATAACCCAAGCGTGCTAATTGTTGATCGATTTCTTTAGTGTCCCAACTTATACCTCGGTTGATTGTCAGGCAGTAGGATGCCAAGGCGGCGACGGGTGGTAAATGGGGTTGAAGTGCCCCATGAGTGGCGACAATTGCCAGTCCCTGGTGCTTTGTCTGTCCATTGTCCGTTGAAGTCCCTGGGTTAGCCTGATCAGAACTTGACGAATGACCAATAACCAAATCGGCTAATACCTGCATTTGTCCCCAAGTCATTTCCGATTCTGGGTTAAAAGGTTCGTAGGGTGACGCTTCTGAAGTGGGATACAAAAGAACCGTCTGCCAATTCATCGCTTCCAATTGCGCCGCCCAGCGACTAGCTTCTTCCAACGTGGCACAGACAACCAAAAGATTACGCCCTGCGGCTTGGGCGATAGCAGATGAGACTAACCCCTTAGGTAGACGAGCAATCCCATTCAGGTGCAAAGACGACTGACGATTCAGTTTAGAGAGGAGTTCACTCGTCAGAGGCGATCGCTCCAGAGTCCGAATGATAGAAGAGAATGCCATGATTCACCGCACGTTATTAGAAATAGACAACCCAAGCCGCCATCCATCGGCTTATCTCATTGTAGAAGCCTTAGTCGAGGCAGATTTACTCACTTATGACTCAAAAGAAGCCCCGACACCAAACCCCCAACCTGATTCACCCCACACCCAATCTCCCGATCAACCCCTCTGCGTCCCTCTGCGTGAACCTCTGCGTCCCTCTGCGTTAAAAAAACTATTCTATCGCCACCCTCAAACCTTGCTCAGGAAGGGTTTCCTCCCATGGATAGGAGTCAATTGGAACCCAGACACCAAACCGCAGACGCTTCTGGCATCACATCTCTACAGCCAAAACCCAGAACTCAAGTCATGCTTAATACTAGAACCTGAGAAATACATTCTCCCCCATTCCCAGCCATTACACTCATGTCCTCTGTCTCTCGCGAAATTGTCTTTATCCTTTTACTAATCGGACTCAATGGTATCTTTGCTATGTCAGAGATGGCAATTGTCGCCGCTCGCCAGGTGCGCCTGCAACAATTAGCTAATCAAGGTAATTCCAAAGCTCGCACGGCTTTGGAGTTGACCCATTCCCCGAATCAGTTCCTCTCCACGGTTCAGATTGGGATTACCCTGATTGGTATCCTCGCCGGTGCCTTTGGCGGTGCGACTATCGCCGAACAACTCGCTACCCAATTAGAGGGGATTCCCCTACTTGCCGCCCGGGCAGATGCGATCGCGTTATTTGTTGTCGTGGTGACGATTACCTACCTGTCTCTGGTTATCGGGGAACTGGTGCCTAAGCGATTGGCACTGAGTAACCCAGAATTAATCGCCACGGCGGTAGCAGCACCGATGAAATTTTTGGCAAAACTCGCAGCGCCTGCGGTTCATTTATTAAGCTATTCCACGGAAACAGTATTGCACCTGTTGGACATAGCCCCTTCCCAAGAACCGGCGGTAACCGAGGAAGAAATCAAGATTTTAATGCAGCAAGGCACAGAAGCAGGAACCTTTGAGCAAGTCGAACAAGACATGGTGCAGCGAGTATTCCGGTTAGATGATCAACGGGTTAGTGGCTTGATGACGCCTCGTCCCGATATTGTCTGGCTAAATTTAGACGATTCCTCGGAAATGAACCGCCATAAAATGATGACGAGTTCCCATACTCGTTTTCCGGTTTGTCAGGGGGGAATTGACAATGTGCTGGGTGTTGTGACAGTCAATGCCTTACTTGCCCATTGTCTGGCGGGTTATCCTCTAGATCTAACCTGTTGCTTGCGGCAGCCATTATTTATCCCCGAAAGCACTAGGGCGCTGAAAGTACTGGAGTTATTCAAGCAATCAGGACCCCATTTGGCATTGGTGGTGGATGAGTATGGAATAATTCAAGGATTAGTGACACTCAATGATATTTTAGAAGCCATTATTGGTGAAATTCCCTCTTTTGATGATGCGGATGAGTTGCACGCGGTACAGCGGGAGGATGGTTCCTGGTTAGTTGATGGCATGTTATCCGTTGAAGAGTTCCGCAAACTATTTGGCATTGAGGAGTTACCGGGAGAGCAACGGGGAAACTATCATACGTTAGGCGGTTTTGTGATTACTCATTTAGGTCGCATCCCTACAGCGGCTGACTATTTTGAATGGGGAGGGTTACGGTTTGAAGTGATGGATATGGATGGCAATCGGGTGGATAAGGTATTGGTGGCACCGTTGCAAAAAGAGTTTTATCAGCGTTCTAATGATGTGTATTGAAACTCATACCAAGTTGCATTCAAAGATATAACTTTCCCTCCCCCTGCTTCCCCTGCTTCCCCTGCTTTTCCTGCTTTTCCTATCTACTATGTTTGAGAACAACTCGGTATAAGGCTGGTGGGCAATGCCCACCCTACGGTCAATAGGAGGATGTCACCGAGTCTCGATATCGTACAAATGGCAGAGAGTTCGTAGTTTTTGTTTGACACGCTCACGCACATTCTCTGGCGACAGAACCTATAAGTTAATGAATGTTAGCAATATGCACCTTTTAGATCCGAATCAATCCTATACGTTTAGTAAAATTTTTGAATTAAGGATTCTTGCCGATGAATTAGCCAATGAATTTGGATATAAATTAATTCGTAAGCGTTTGACATTGCCTCAATATCAGTCTGAGCTAGAGCAGTTAGAAAACCTCAAGAACCGCATTGAATCCGTGCTTCCTTACGTTGATTTATCAAGTGAAGCTTCTCGACGTGAAGTCTTGATTTCACAGGTACTTTTGCAGTTAGTTCAATATACGAAATCTCAACTAAGAATTGAATATCCTATCAAAGTGAACGAGCAATTACAAGGTTACTTAGATTACTTACTCAGAAACGAAACAGAGTTGCTAGTCATTGAAGCGAAGCGCGAGGATTTAGACTACGGTTTTACACAACTTGTAGCAGAAATGATCGCTCTCGATCAATGGGATAGAACTCCTGAACAATCCATTTTGATTGGTGCAGTCACTACTGGCACGGTTTGGCAATTCGGCTGTTTACATCGAAAAACTAAAGAAATTGAGCAGGTATTAAATCTTTATCGAGTTCCAGATGATCTAGAGCCACTCATGCGAATTCTTGTACAGGCTCTAATTGCATAGTCTTTCCAACAAGTATTAACCACGGGGCGGGTTTAGTCACATCTGGATGCAACCGAAAAGATAGTAGTGAAACCCGCCCATACACAGGTTGCGCCACTTCTGAAAGGCTTGCTACATAAGGTTTTTAGCCAATTTCTTTATAGTCCTCTTGCCAAGTCTCGGCTCTAGAATGCTATAATTAGAGGAGGCAGTCGCCAATGAACATTGAAAACTAAATACAGCAAGCTTTTCAAGTGCCTGCGGTTCCAATGACATTGAATCCCTATCAGGGATTGAAACACTAGCACCTTATTTAGGACTTACGCTTTCTTGACGGCACAGGCGCTACTATATGTGGCGCCCCTACTATATGTGGCGTTTGTGCGTAAGTCCTGATTAATAGGTAGGCAACGGGGGTGGCGACTCTAACCGCAGTGGCGCCAAATAACGACTCTTAACTACACTCGTCGGCTTCCAGGGTGGATGCCAATACATCTCTTGAATCACCGCTTTATCCTCATCCGGTGACCAGTGAAAACGGACAACGCTAATATTATTACAGCCGATAATTTCCTCACCCTCTTGTAACCAGCGATTTCGCCATAACCATGAAATAGAACCTAATAAAACCTTTTGCCATAAGGGTGACTTCTGGTGCAATTCTGGCTGTGGATGTCGCTTCAGCCAAGGTACTGACTCCGCTTTTTGGCGTTTACTCCATTCTGTGCGATACCGCCAATCGGGTTGCGATCGCTCATCCTTGAGGGCGACTTGCCACGCGATGTCCCAATTCCCTTGAGGCACCTGGATTTGCTGCCAAAAAGGTCCTTCACCGGGAACAGGCAGATCCTGGATTCTCACCTTATCGGGAGTGGTGATAATTTCCAGCAGTTGCGGCGATTTCTCCCATCCCACCCAATATTGGGGTTGTTCTAATAGCAGTGACTTGACTTTAGTATGAACTAAATAGGTCTTAAACTCAGCATTTTTAATCGCACTAGAGGTTAACTGAACCAGCACAGAAGCAGATTTAGGATTTTGGCTCTCTTGAGCTTCCTTAACCCGCGATGGCTCGTCTTTACAGTCTTCCTCGGCTTCCCAGATGTAGCCTGCTGCTTGTCTCTGGAGTTCCCCACAGGGATGGGACCAATAATTGAGGCGAACCACCGAACCATAGTGAATATCCCCCGAAAGCAACACGATGCGATCGCGTCGCTGAAATAGCGCGGTTAGCAGCTTAGTAAAAGCGACATCGTGAAAGTTCCACGAATCCCCCACATCTGTGCCAAACACCTTCCCCTGACGCCAATACCACTGTTGAGCTAAATCCACTATCGATGCATGAATTAAGTTTGTCGGTAAAACAATTAACGTGGCTTCAATCCGCGACTCACCCGCCGCTTTTAGCTGATCGGTTTTGTCTAGAGAGTCTTCAATTTGCTGATCAAAGGCTGTCGGGGATAATAGCATGGGCGGCGCGATCGCCTTTTTCTCTTCCATGGGAAAACCGCGCCACGTCCGCGTATCTAATACAATAACTTCGTGTTTAAAACTCCTCACGCTATAGTGCCAGATTAAGCTAGGAGTGCGATCGCCATAGTCTCGATTCAGGATTAAAACCGTCCCATCCTGTTTCAATTTCGGCAATCCCGTTTCAGCATCAATCCCAGGTATTCCCAAATACTTCCCCATCCTCTCCCAGGCTAATTCATCCGTCCCGGCGGATTCTGACCATTGTTGCAACGCCTGCCATAGTTGATCTCCCGGTTGTCCCGAGGTAAACTGTTCCGGTGTATTTCCCCACCCCTGACACAGAGCATAAGCTATCAGTCCATTTTGTACCACTCGTCTGCCCAGAGGTTTACCCAAAACCCGATTACACCACTCCCGATTCAAATACCAATCATCGCTAACATCGTGGTCATCAAAGATCATATAGGTGGGGATATTCGCTAGCGATCGCCGAACTTGCCACAAACGGCTAGCAAACTCCTGAATCGCCTTAACTTCCTTATCCCAGGTTTTCGGCTTTTTTCCCCTGATCTTGCCCTTAGCAAAGGGATTCACCCAAAGGATTGGCGACCAATAAAACAGATACATCGCCAAATATTCACCCAAACTAAACAGATGACTTTTGGCGCGTTCAGGTTGATTATCCAGCATCGCCGTCAAGCCAGCATATTTATGGGCAATTTCCGTGCGCTGTCCGGGTTTCCACTCACTCACTTTTTTCTGGGAATACCCCTTGACAAAATCACCTTTATAGGGCAACTTTTCCTCCCAACCCAGTAAGGTAGTCCCCACATCCCCCAGGGCGGCTAACAACGGATCAGCCACATCATCCCCATAAATTTGATCGCCGGTTAAGAAAAGTTGATGGGGTCTACAATAGGGTTGAGCGGCTGACTGTTCTATCAAGCCATCCAGCAGGGGTAGGGCATCTTGTCCCTTACCGTGGGCTTTACGACAGGAACCGTGAACGATCCGCAGATGATTTAAGTCATCCGGCGGCATAGCAAATGTGGGCAGATTGTGTTCTAAATAGCTAATCGTGATGAGGGGGAAAACCTCTCTGGCGTTGAGGGCATCGTTAAGGGTTTGATTGCGATCGCCAAATTCCAAATCGTAGGCATAAATCTGTCCCGGTTCGAGTAAATCTCCATCCACAGGTTTAGCCGTCACGGCGACAATATGCAGGTATTTGCCAACAGCTACAGTAGCGCGTGATCCAGTAAGCCGTTCTTGATCAATGGTTTTACCCTGACCGTCGATCGTGGTATAAACTCGAAGCGTGACTATACTCGGCGCTTTCAGTGCCAGCCAAACCGTGACGCCATCAGGATCAGTACGCCGCAAGATTGGACCTGCCAAAATGAGCGGCAGATGGGGGAGTTGTTGCTGAAATTCGCTGTAGGCGTCGAGCAAGGGCAAAGCTAAAGGGTTGAAGAATGAGTTGTCATACAGACTTTATAATAAGCCAAAACGCCTTTAAATTGTATAGTGTTCAATCGGGTAGAATATAACTCGTCTTAACCAGGAGATGAGAGAGAAACGCTTTGGTGATGAACAATTTATTAAAAGGCATCAATGTCTACCTGATTGGCATGATGGGTGTCGGTAAAACCACCGTAGGGCAACTATTGGCAAAAGAACTCGGCTACCGTTTTGTAGATACAGATGTTCTGATCGAGCAAGTGGTAGGTAAAACAATTAACCAAATTTTTACCGACAGTGGAGAGGAAGAATTTCGCCAGTTAGAAGCTAAAGTCTTGTCAGAAGTATCTGCTTACACTCAATTAACTGTTGCCACAGGTGGCGGTATCGTGCTGCAACAAATGAATTGGAGTTATCTACGCCAGGGTTTAATTGTCTGGTTAGATGCACCTGTAGACCTATTGATAAAGCGTCTACAAGATGATACCACTCGCC
This sequence comes from Coleofasciculus sp. G3-WIS-01, assembly GCF_040223135.1. Classification (NCBI taxonomy): domain Bacteria; kingdom Bacillati; phylum Cyanobacteriota; class Cyanophyceae; order Coleofasciculales; family Coleofasciculaceae; genus Coleofasciculus; species Coleofasciculus sp. G3-WIS-01. The sequence goes on along the minus strand of NZ_JAVJZI010000284.1, from coordinate 2,568 downwards.
CATTATTGCAAACAACCGATCCAGCAGCAGCACTGCAAAATTTGCTTGATAAACGGCGTCATTTATATGCAGAAGCCGATCTCCACATTCTAATTAATGCCAGCGATACACCGGACGTGATTACATCAAAGATAATAGCAGCCATTCCTTCAGTCCTCAAATAAAATTAAATGAGTAGGTTGGGTCGAGGGACGAGACCCAACAAACAAAAACTCGATGTAAATCTGTTGGGTTTCACTTCGTTCAACCCAACCTACAAAGGCTTTATAATAAGAAACTATTTCCATTTGTTTAAGATATCCTTGACTAAAACTTCTTTTAAGAAAACCTGAGCGACGACAACAATGGGAAGTGCCAGAAATAAACCCAATATTCCGAAGAATATAGCAAAAGCCATCTGAGATAATAACGTAACGGCTGGTAGCAAAGACACCTGCCTTTGCATAACCAGCGGTGTTAAAATATTACTTTCAATCTGCTGAATTATTATATATAAAACTACCACCGCTACAGCTTTCCAAGGCGAATCCAGTAAAGCCAATGCCACGGGAGGGATTACACTTAAAGTGGGACCCAAATTAGGGATAAATGTAAAGATACCCGCTAACAAACCATTCGCCAGTGGCAATTGCACCTGCAAAATCCATAATCCCAGCCCACTAAATATAGCAATTACCATCATATTAAATAGGATACCGACTGCCCAGCCTCCCAGGGTATCTTCACATTCGTCGAGAATCTCCTGAACTCTGTGGCGATAAAACGCGGGAAAAAGGAGGATAAAAACTTGGCGGTAAGGTTCGGGATTGGCGAGTAACATAATGGTTACAACCCCAACTAACAACATGTTCAAGACTAGACCAATTGAACTATAGAATAGATCAAAAAAGTTGCCAAATAGTCTTGTTGCCCATGAACGTAGATCTTGGGTAAAGACTTTCAAGCCACCAATCTCGTCTAAAAGTCCATCGGGAACCACATTTCTCACCCAGTTTGCCCATTGAGGAATTTGTTGTAATCCAATCGGAACTAAATCAATTAATTGCTGAACTTGATCAACAAAGGGTGGTACAACCAGGACAAAAAAAACAGCCAGTAATCCGAGGCAAAACCCCACGGATATAATAACAGCGAAAGTGCGTTTGAGCCGAAAGCGCAGCAGAAATCGTACCAGGCGGTTCAGTGTAGTGGCAAACACTACGGCGGCAAAGCCTAGCAAAATGACCGTTTTAATCCTCCACAGAATATAAACCGAGATAATAAAAAAGAATAATCCCAGCAATGAACCTAGACGCACAAATTTGCCTCCACTCAAGAGTTAGGTTAACCGGATAAGCTGTCATGCATTTAAATTGGGAATGGGTAGCGAACAAGATGCTCGCACTACAAGGATGAGAGCCATTATTGAGATTAAGGTTTAAATGCCGAACAGGATTCTAAACAATTATCCTACCTAGGGTAGAAGCGGTATGTTGCTTCTTTTACCCAGAACGAGAGATGTTTACCTCTAAGAGTTGTGATAGCACAGTGATGTTGGTGGTAGAAATGCCAGAATTGCTAAAACTCTAACTTTCCATAGACGATAAACTTGCCTCGGTATGCTTTGCTAAGGTAGGACTGTTTATCAATAATAATGCTTTATGACATCTACTTCACTAACAGAACCAGCAATTGCTACTTTGGTACTGACAAACGCTGTCGAAAAAACAGGTGAACAAATGCAAGGACAGTTGATTGAACAACGTCACCAATTATGGCATCTACTTCAAGATAGATTTCCCACAACGGCAACTGAGATAGAACTCACTGAGCAACAGCCATTAAATGGCAATCAAGCGGCTCGCATCGCCAAACATCTAGAAGAAGTCGCCAAAACAGACTCAGAGGTTGCTAAAAGCGTTCAATCTATAGCGGATACCGTACAGTCTCAACCAAAGAGCCTGGATAAATTCACGCAGATAGCCCAAGAAATTAAGATGGAAGTGCAGGGCGCGATCGCGAATAGAACCAACTTAGATTTATCCTAATACTTTTAATCTTTAATTTCTGCTTAGTCCGCGTTAGCGTTAGCGAAATTTGAGGATTAGTCTAGCGTGGCATAGGCTAGGCGGATATAAACTTACTACGCATTCAAATCCTCCTCTTCCCGATGAGATTCCCCGTCCGTCCCCCTTATAGATCCCCCTTGCGTCCCCCTTTAGATCGGGAGCATGTCAGTTTTGCACAAAATGTTCTCGTAGGTTGGGTTGAGGGACGAAACCCAACAGGCTAACGATGGCGTTGGGTAACGCTTACGCTCCAACCAACCTACTCTCGTTGACATGCTCCCTGTAGATCCCCCTTCCGTCCCCCGGTAGCTCCCCCTCCCGGCCCCCGTGGCGGTCCCCCGGCTGCCCCGGGGAGATGCGCGGGGGGCCGGGGGATCTATAAGGGGGACGGAAGGGGGATCTATAAGGGGGACGGAAGGGGGATCTAAAATTGTTTGTGTCTATTCCCATTCTCGCCATTGGTTTGCCCAGTTTTGGAAAATGCCCAGAATTTGCTCCCGTCGCTGTTCAAAATTAGCGG